>JASHVP010000178.1 GCA_030044475.1 Thermoplasmata archaeon
CCCCGGACCCGCCGCGGCGGTGGCTCCGACGGGGCTTGCGACCGGGGCCGCGACGAGGGCCGTCGGGGTTCCCGCCATCGGGAGCCGCCGTCCGACCGGCGGCGCGCGCCGAGCGGCCCAGCGTCCGGCGACCCAGTGGCGGACGTCCGCGAGGTAGAGGTTCCCGTACGGGCAGACGTTGGCACAGCTGCCGACCCCGCAGCACTTCGCGCTCCGGAACTCGCCCTTCTGGCGGAAATGCCCGGGCATGTCCGTCAGCCCGACGGGGCACGCCTTCGCGCAGTCGAGCGTCGTGCACGACCGGCAGACGGACTTGTCCTTCACCTTCAGCTTGAAGAATCCGACCCGCGAGAAGGCGGCCGAGATCTGGCCGGTGTAGCACCAGCCCATGGTGACGCAGTTGTAGTTTCCCGCGTAGGGGATCGTCACGAAGAGGACGTACCAGAGGACGCTGAACGACAGGACGAACAGGAAGACGGACGGGTCGGCCCCGCCGACCGTGACGTTGAGGATCCCGCGGGTATCGAGGTAGGAGAGGATCGAGGTACCGCCGAGCGCGACCAGGACGACGGCCGTCGTGACGCTGTACGCGGCCGAGAACCGGCTCGAGAGGAACTTCCGGGCCACGGGCGAGCTGCGGTTGAAGCTCTTCATCGCGTCGATCGTCGTTCCCTGGTACATGAGCGGGGCCGTGCAGAAGACCGAGCAGACGACCCGGCGGCCGAACAGGATCGTGAACGCTGCGAAGATCGCGTAGGTCGCGAGCAAGACCCCGAAGACGCCGACCGCCAGCGGCGCGGAGCCGATCCCCATCGACCATCCGAGCACGGGGACCGTGGCCGGGTTCGAGGCCCCCGGCCAGTTCGGAAAGAGGACGCCGTAGTACAGGCTCGGATAGAAGACCGCGAACGCCGCGTAGCAGCCCATCATCAGCCCGAGCCGGACCCGGAGCTCCCGGCCCTTCGCCTCGCGCATCTTGAACGCGACGAGCGCCCCCATCTCGATCCCCATCATGGCGAGGAAGCCGGTCGTCGCGACGGTGTTCGCGAAGAAGTAGAACCCGTTCGAGACCGCGTCGGCGAGCACCACCGGGAGCGGTCCCGAGAGGGTCAGCGTGGGGAAGGCGGCGAGGTAGCTCGACGCCTGGAACTCGGCCGACAGAAGACCGCCCATGAACAGTTCCGCGACGAACACCCAGAAGAGGACCTGGAACGTCCAGAACGGGGCCAGTTGCCAGGAGACGTCGCCCGGCGCGGAGAACCGCTCGCGGGCGACCACCGCGCCGAAGAAGAGGACCATCTCCGCGACGACCGCGGCGGCGAACAGCAGGTCCGTTCCGTAGACGACCCACAGCAGCAGCCCGGCCATCATGACACCGTAGACGGCGAGGAGACGGACCAGGTACCGCGCGAATCCGCGCGTGAGCGTCGGGTGCCGGTAGAGGTACTCCATCAGGTAGACGAACAGGACGATCATCGCCCCGCTGCCGGCGAGGACCGAGACGACCACCCACCCCGACGCGGCCAGCACCGGCGGCGAGAGGGCCATGATCGCGGATTGCCCGAGCAGCACGACCCGGACCGGCGCGGCGAGGAGATGCCGGAGCAGGAGCGTGGTCAGGACCATCTCGGCGGCCATCGTGAAGACGAACCAGGGCGAGACGACGACGTTCGCGAGGACGTCGACCGCCCCCGTCAGGCCACTCCCGAGGCCGGGGGCGAGTGTGCCGGCCGCCAGCCCGAAGACCCACCCCATCAACAGCTCGTTCAGGAGGACCAACCCGATCACGACGGCGACAAAGGCCCCCCGCGGCGCCGGGACGGTCCCCGGAGACGGGCGGCTCCGCGCCTCGCGCAGGAACCCGCGAAAGACGACGAGGACGCTCACGGACATCAGGGCGCTGCCGACCCACAGGCCGTCGATGAATCCGGTGAGTCCCGGTTGCCCGTAGTAGACGAGGGCACCCCCGAGCATCCCGGCCATCATCAGCAGCAGGAACACGACCACGCTCTGCCGGAGCGGCGTCCGGCTGTCGGCGGCCCACTTCACGATGACAGCGGTGAGCGCCGCCATCCCACCGGCGAGCCCCGCCAGGACGGCGTCCGTCAGCATCGACGCCCCCCGCCCCGGCTCTCGAGCACGGTCACGTTCCCGAGGATGGGTTCGGCGCCGCGGCCCCCGTCGCCGGCGTTCCGTCCGGCCGGGAGCTCCCCTGAGCGGGATCGGTCACGGGGGCGTCGATCGGACCCACGGTCCAGAGCAGCGGCTCGGTCGCCCGCTCCGGCGCGAGCACCGCCCAGAGCGTGAACCCCCCCACCACCAGGTAGCCGAGCCCCCAGCGGACGAGGGCGACGACGCCGAGTCGCCCGGCCGGCGGGATCGCCCCCCACGCCGCGGGCGCTCCGAGTCCCCCGAGCACCTCGTTCCAGAACGCGTCGACGCCCGCCGAGGCCAGCGGCGACGGAACCCAGATCAGGAGGGCGATCGCGCCGACGCCGAGCAAGGACAAGGTCGCGTACCCCAATCCCGCCCGACCCCACCGGGGGATCGCCACCGCCAGACCCGCGGCTCCGGCGAGGAGGACGACGGGGACGAGCCAGGACCCCGCGATCGCCAACACGATCACGGCCGCGGTCAGCCCGACGAACCCCCCGATCTCGAGGAGGGCGATCCCCCAGGCTCCCGGCGCCCGCCGCGCGGCGGTGAGCCACCGGGACGTCCCGACGGGGAAGAACGCCGCCACGACCGCGAACGTCCCGACGAGCTCGCGTTCGAACACCCAGCGGAACCACCAACCCGCGCCCGCCGTCGACGGGTTCTGCGTCGTCCAGTCGGCGATCGCGCTGAGGCACCAGAGGACCCCACCGACGAGCAGGGCGAGGCGGAGGAGGCCGCCCAGGAGGAACCGGAGGTCGTATCGAGCCGGTCGCCGGGCGGCGCCGGGGATCGGCTCGAGTCCGTAGAGCCCCCCGTAGACGAACAGGAGCAGCTCCTGAGCGAGCAGAGCGACCCACACCACGACCATCTGGAAGACGCCCAGGTACCAGTTGCTCAGCAGGAGCGCGGAGACCGTCGTACCGGTCGCCGCGGCCACGAGACCCACGCCCGCCGTCGCGACGGTGGTCGTCGAGCAGCACGCCCCCAGCGTGACCAAGCTGATCATGGCGGGCGTGAGCCCGGTCGCCGTCCCGAACGCCCCGGAGGGGCGGGATCCGGTAAACGCCGGGCGGAGCAACCGAAGGACCAGGAAGAACGCCGTGGCCATCCCGTACCCGACGCCGATCGCCACGACCGCCATCGTGAATCCCGCGAAGAACGGAACGGTCAGCACGCCCCACGGTCCGCCGACCACGAGGGCCGGGAAGTTCCAGGCCCCCGTTCCCGGACCCCCGCTCCAGATCACCTCCGCGAACTCGGAGAGGTGACTCGGCGAGAGGATCAGCATGCCGGACCAGAGCATGGCGCCCAGGGCGTACACGAGGCCGAAAAACACGGCCGCCGATCGGCCACCCGACCGGCGCAAAAACCGCCGGACGGTCCCGAGCGTGAGCAGGTCGACCGGGTCGACGGCGAAGGCCGGTTCCGGCACGTCCCGGCGAACCCGGTGTAGGACTTAAGAGGTGTTCGTCCGGACGACCGGGAACCGCCGTCCGGAGCGCCGGACGGACCCCGTTCTCGCGCCCTCCGCCACCGTGATTAAGCCCGGGCCGGCTCGACGGGAGGGCCGGGCGATGTCGACCGCGGAGGGCCGGACGCTCGAGTGGCTGCTCGAGGAGGAGGAGCCGTCGATTCGGTACCGGACCCTGACCGACCTGCTGGGCCGACCTCCCACGGACCCGGAGGTGCGGCGCGCGCGTTCGGAGATCCCCCAGCGCGGATGGGCGGCGGGGATCCTGGCGGCCCAACGTCCCGACGGACGGTGGACCGACTCGGCGCGCCTCTACACTCCGAAGTACCACAGCACGAACTGGATGCTCCTCCTGCTCGCCGAGCTCGGGCTCCGCCGAGACGACCGTCGGATCGCGGTCGCGTGCGGCGGCTGGACCCAGTCGCTGCAGGGTCCCGATGGAGGGTTCTCTCCGACGGAGGGAGGCGTCAGCCACCTGTGCACGACCGGCAACGCGGTCCGCGCGCTGCTCCAGTTCGGGTACGAGTCGGACCCCCGGGTGCGGAAGGGACTCCGTTGGATGATCGACCGCCAGGCCAAGTTGGGCGGGTGGTCGTGCTTCGGCAGCGGCCGGAACCTCGATTCGTGGGAGCCGCTGAGCGCGTTCGCCGCCTACCCCCGCCCGAAGTGGGACGCGGATCTGACGGAGGCGGTCGGCCGCGGGGCCGAATTCTTCCTGAGCCGAGAACTCCATCTTCAAGGCGCCCACTACGAGCCGTGGTACCGGTTCCACTCGCCGGTCCACTACTACTACGACCTCCTGGTCGGTCTCGACGTCCTCACCGCCCTCGGCTACGGGTCCGACCGGCGGTTGCGGCACGCCATCGAGGTCGTCGAGCGCAAGCGGGGACGCGACGGCCGCTGGCGGCTCGACGCGGTGCACCCCGATGTCGAGGGGCCGATCCGGGCGTGGATGGACGCCCATCCGAAGCAGGCGCCGACCCCGTTCGCGCTCGAAACCGTCGGACGGCCGAGCAAGCGGATCACGCTGACGGCGATGGTCGCCCTCGCGCGGGCGCACGGAACCATCTGACGCGGTCGGCGGCGAGCGGGCCGGCGGTGGCGCCCGCGGGCCCGAAGCAAGTATTAAGGAGAGTCCGCCACGTGTCCCGGTCGCGCGGGGATGGCCCAGCCTGGTAAGGCGCAGGATTGCTAATCCTGTGGTGATTTCACCTCGGGGGTTCAAAGGAGGCCCGGCGCGCGCCGGACCTCGGAGATTCCCCCTCCCCGCGTCCCGCCGAGCCCGTCAGGGGACCGTGGCCCGGTAGACGATCCCGTCGCGCACCACGCGGACCGCCGCCCCGGTCGTCGGGAGGCGGCCGTCGACGATCGCGAGCAGCCGCACCTTGTCGGCGACCTCGACGAACGCGAGCCGGTGCGGGGCCGTCCACCCCTCCGCGGGATAGTGCAGCTCCGTCGCGACGAGGACCGTGCCGGCCGCGGGCACCGAGTACGGGGTCGGACGTCGGGACCCGCACCGCGGGCACGGACCGTCGGTCGGAAGGTACCGGAGCTGACAGTCGTCGCAGCGCGACAGCTCGAGGTCCGGCGCGTCCCCGGTCACGTTCGCTCCGACCCGAGGATCGTCACAAAGTTGTGGGAGGCGATCCCGCTCATCGTGTGCGCCACCCCGACCTTCGGCGGTCGGGCGATCGCGTGGCGGGCCGCCTCCCCCCGGAGCTGGAGCGCGATCTCCGCGACCTCGGAGAGCCCCGACGCGGCGACCGGATGGCCGCGTCCGATGACGCCCCCGCTCGGATTGACCGGGACGCGGCCGTCGCGGTTCGCCCACCCCTTCGCGTACCAGGCCGGGCCCTCCCCGGGTCCGCAGATCCCGAGGTCCTCGATGTGCAGGTACGCGAACGGCGCGAAGGCGTCGTGCACCTCCACGACGTCCACCTCCTTCCGCGTGATCCGGGCCGCCTCGTACGCTCGCTGCGCCGCGACCCGGGTCGCGGCGAACGTCGTCAGGTCGTTCCGGTCCGCGAGTCGGAGCGCCTCGAAGCCCTGCCCGAGGCCCAGCACCGTCGCCGGTCCCGCGCCCCGCTCGAGCACCAGGGCGGTCGCCCCGTCCGAGATCGCC
>JASHVP010000179.1 GCA_030044475.1 Thermoplasmata archaeon
CGTCTGGTTCGAGGCGCTGATCGGCTACCTCTCGGCGTCGAAGGAGTGGGCGATCCGAAGCGGGTCGCCCGACGCCTGGCGTCGGTTCTGGGGCGAGCGGGAGCCGGTCCGGCAGTACTACTTCGTGGGCAAGGACAACAAGTTCTTCCACACGATCATCTGGCCCGGGATCTTGCTCGGGGTCGGGGGTCTCCACCTCCCGTTCGACGTCCCGGCGAACGAGTGGCTCCTCGTCGACGGCGGGAAGATCTCGAAATCCCGGACGACCGACGCGGAGGCGTTCGTCCCCTCGCTCCTCGCCCGGTTCCCGCCCGACGTGATCCGGTTCTATGCCGCGGCGCTGGCGCCGCAGCACCACGACACCGAGCTGAACTGGCCGGAGTTCCACCAGCTCTGGCGGGAGGTGCTCGCGAACCAGTACGGCAACCTCGTGCAGCGGACGCTGGTCCTGGTGCGCGACGGCCACGCGGGGCGGGTGCCCGAACCACCGCCGGGGTGGTCCGCGGACGCCCCCGGGGGCGTCGGGGCGCGGCTCCGGACGGCGCACGCGGAGATCTCCGCCGAGTACGACGCGGTCCGGCTGAGGGAGGCGCTCGACCGCACCCTGGTCGAGGTGCGCGAGGCGAACCGACGGTTCCACGAGGCGAAGCCGTGGCACGCGGCGCCCGAGGCGCGCGCGCGAGTCCTCTACGAGACGGTCTGGACCCTGCGGGCGCTCGGCACCTGGCTCGCCCCGGTCGTTCCGTTCTCCTCCGCCGAGCTGTTCCGGATGCTGGGGTACCCCGGGCCTCCCGGAGCCGGGGAGTGGGACCGCGCTCTCGAGCCCGTTCCCGCCGGCCAGCCGCTCGGCGAGGTCCGTCCCCTCTTCCCGCGGCCGGACGTCCCGGCGGCGGCGCCCGTCCCCGGACCCGAGCCGGCGCCGCTCGCGGCCCGCGTCGGCGTGATCCGGTCCGCCACGGTCCACCCGTCGGCCGACAAGCTGTACGTCCTGGACCTGGAGACCGGCGACGCGGAACCCCGCCGCTTGGTCGCCGGGCTTCGGACATCCTACCCTCCGGAGGCGCTCTCCGGTCGCCGGGTGGTCTACCTCGCGAACCTCGCCCCCCGCACCATCCGGGGGATCGCGTCCCAGGGAATGGTCCTCGCCGCGGAGGCGGGCGAGCGCGCGGTCGTGCTCACGGCCCCCGAAGCGACCGCGGTCGGAAGCTATGCGGAGGGCCGCGGCCCCGACGACCGATCGGTCTCGTACGAGGAGTTCGCCGCCACCCCGATCCAGGTCGGACGGGTCGTCGGGCCGGCCCCGGACGGCGGTTCGATGGTCGACCTGGGGGATCGGTCCGTTCGCGTCCCCGGGAGCTGGGCCCCGGGCGCCGCGGTGGTCGTCCGCCGGTCGTCCCCCGACGCGTCCGACGGGACCGTGCTCGCGTTCGGACCCGAGGCACCCGCCCGGCCCTCCGAGGACGTCCCCGTCGGAGCCAAGGTCCGGTGACCGACACCGTCCGTCTCGACCTCCACGTTCACTCCGCGCGCTCGATCGACGGTCGTGTCCCCGTCGCGGTCCTCGTCGCCCGGAGCGCGGACGTCGGTCTCGCGGGATTCGCCTTGACCGACCACAACACCGTGGCGGGGCATGCCGAGCTCGCCGAGGCCGGCCGGCGACGTCCCGAGCTCCGCCTCCTGCCGGGCGTGGAGGTCTCCACCCGCGACGGCCACCTGCTGGCGTACGGGGTCGCCGCCCCACCGCCCCCGGGCCGCCCGCTCGCGGAAACGATCGCGTGGGTCACGGACCACGGCGGGGAACCGGTGCTGGCGCACCCGCTGCGGTGGTCCCACGGGGTCGGGGCGCGGCTCGCCCGCTCCGCGGACGTGCGGGCGCTGGAGACGACGAACGGTCACAACTCCCCGCGCGCGAATCGGCAGGCCGCGGGGATCGCGCGGAGCCGGGGCCTCGCGGGGACCGGCGGCAGCGACGCGCACGTGCTCCCCGACCTCGGCCGGGCGTACGCGGAGGTGCCGTACGAGGCCCGGTCGGTCGACGAGATCCTGGAGGCGATCCGTCGGGGACGCGTGACGGCGGGCGGAACCCCACTTCCCCTCGGGGATCGCCTGCGTCAGCTCGTCCGGACCGGTCGCTTACGACTCGGCCGCGGGCTGCGTCCGATCTAGCGACCCCGGTCCCCGAGCGCTTTTACCGCGCCGTTCATCGCCTCGGGCGCGCCGAGGTGGCAGAATGGTTAATGCGACGGACTGCAGATCCGTTTCCTGGGGGTTCGATTCCCTCCCTCGGCTTCTCGGAGAGAGGTAGGCCGGCCCCGTCCCGGCCCGCCTTCTCCCGGGCCCGTCGATCCGCGCTCACCTCTCGAGCGGCGTCGGGTTGCCCGGCGCCGCGATCGGGACGTGCGGCGGGTGCCGTCCCTTCGAAGACCGTCGCGGCGGAGTGGCCCGGGCGGGTGGGGGGAACGCCCCCGCTCCGTCGCGCCGGTACGGTCGGCTCGGGACTCTGGACGCGCCGATCGCGCTCGCGGGCCCGAGGCGGCGAAGGGCGGGTCGCCTCGGTCCGGATCGGCTCCGACGCGTACGGCCGGCGCGGCGAGACAAGACTAGATATAGGCCTCGCCTGGAGTATAACCAGCGCTCCCCCACGGCCCGCGTGGGGCTGGAATTTGCGTTGACGATGCTCCACTACGAAAGGCAGGGAAGTCGGCGGGACCTTCGAGCGTTTCTCGCGCCGCTCGCGGCGATTCTCGTCGCCGCGTCCGGCCTCGCGATCGCGGTCGGAGCGACCGCGGCGGGTCCCACGGGACCCGGCGCTTCGACTGGTCCCGGCTCCGGCGCCACGACCGCGTCGACCGGCCCGATCGGGACGATCTCCGATGGCCAGACGATCTCGACGCAGCTCCCGCTCCCCTCGACGTTGCACGACACGATCACCTACGGGTCCGGGATCGACGGCATCCGGACGTACACGATCCACCTGACCGCGACGGTCCAGCTGCCGCTCAGCCTCGTCACCGTGACGACGTTCCCCCTCACGCAGTGGGGGCTCCCGAAGCAGATGCCGGGCGGGGTCGACAACCTGCCGCCGCTCTCTCTGTGGAACTGGACGATCACCGACGACGGCGTCGGCGTCACGGCGCTCTGGGCGATCACCCACTGGGACTCGATGTTCACCGGGGTCACGACGTGGACGACCCAAACGATCACGTTCCGGGGATCGACGTCGCCGAAGGTCTCCCTGACCGTCTCCCCGACCGAGCACGACGGGGCGTACGCCCCGTACGTCGGGCTCGTGATGAACACCCCCGGCTCGCCGGGGGTCCCGGCGAACGACTCGACGTTCACCTCCACCGCGGCGGCCTTGGACCCGAAGATCGTCCGGATCAGCACCTCGGAGGCGCTGGTCTCCTACAAGTGGGACCCGAAGACGCGGCAGCCGATCTTCAATTTCACCTACTTCGACCAGCTGTTCGCCTTCGCCTCCGCCGTCGGCGCGAAGGTCTTGGTCTCGACCCCGGCGGGCACCTGGGGCGACGGCAACGTGCTCCCGCACGGGATGCCGGTGAACCGGACGCTGCCGGTCCCCGGCCCCGCGGGGAACGGGTACCTGGTCGGCAACGACGCCTACGTCTCCTACCTGGACGGCATCCTGAACCACACGATCGCCGAGCACGAGTCGGTCGCCTACTGGTCGATCGGCAACGAGTTCCCGACGAAGAACCAGTCGCTCGTCACCGCGTACACGAACCTGTTCAACCTCGCGGCCGCGACGATCCACGCCCGGCTCCCCTCGGCGAGCGTCGGGTCGGACGTCATGACGAACGGCACGTACGAGACGTACTTCGCCGAGCACGCGAAGGGCGTCGACTTCCTCTCGTTCCACTACTACCCGTCCGCGACGATGTGCGTCGTGAACGGCACCTACTGCGCGCCGCAGGGCTCCCCGCTCGGCTCGACCGACGTCGGGATCTTCTCCCACACGGCGTACCGCTTCCTCGTCATCGACAACTCGCCGCCCGCGGCGCAGGGCCTCTGGCACAACCTGACGGGGAAGTGGCTGCCGATCTTCAACACCGAGACGAACTTGAACCCGGTCGGGGGCTCGTACGCCGGCCAGACCCTCGGCAGCGACCCTCGGACGCAGACCCTCTTCGGGGCGACGTGGCTGATCTCCGTGCTGATCGACAGCGCGTTCGCGAACGTCTCCCAGGTCGACTACAACTCGTTCAGCAGCGGCTGGGGGGTTCCGAGCACGCTCACCACCTCGTACGGGGGATGGGGCTACGGTCTCACGGACGAGGCGGCGAACGGGTCGAACGTCCTCTACGCCCCGTACTTCGCGATGCGGATGTGGACCGACGCGATCCCGGGCGGGGCGCCGGGTCTCGAGGCGGTCTCCTCGCAGCCGGACGTCGTCCACGTCTTCGCCGCGATCGACGGCTCGAACCTCTCGGTCGTCATCGAGAACCGCGTGAACGTGAAGGTGCAGGTGTCGCTCGACCTGACCAGCTCCGCCTACCACCTGACGACGATCACGCGCCTCGACCGGACGACCTACGGGATGGTGTACGAGCCGAAGTTCCAGACGACCGTCCTCCGGAAGGCCGGGGTCGACCTCGTCACCGACCCCACGACCGCGTCGGTCACGATCAACGGGTACGGCGTGGCCGTCGCGACGTACTCCCTCTCGGAGGGCCTCCCACCGCACGCCCACGCGTCGCACCATCCGGCCGGCCACGCCGTCCACCGGAGCGCCTCCGATGCGGCCGCCCCGATCGGGCTCGTGCCGGGGGCGGACGTGGGTGGGCTCCTGACCGTCGCGCCGCCGATCGGGGACCGGGTCCCGGCCGGACCGGCCCTCTCGGGGTCCGCGGCTGCGGTGCCGCCGATCTTCGCGACCGCCGATCCGATCCGGCTCCGCGCTCCGTAGCGTCGGGAACGCGCGCGCGACGGGGGGGGCTCGGCGCCGAGCCGCCGTGAGCGCGGACGCCCGCCCGGCGCGTCTCCCGTCCGTGCGGGGCGGTTTTCGGAAGATACCTATACCGGGACCCGTTCTCCCGAGAGGGGGCCAGACCGGGGATGGCCAAGCGGTCGATTCTGGATCCGGAGTGGGGGCTGATCGAGGCGGACAAGGGCGAACGCGTCGTGGTGCACGCGACCAAGGGGTTCGTGGTGTACGATCCGGGGCTGCTGGCGCGCGCCGCCGGGGTCGGCGGGGGCAGCGGCTCCGGTCGCCAGAAGCAACGGCAGAAGTACAAGGGGGAGGTCCTGATCACGAACCAGGCCGTCTGGGTCGCGAAGGTCGGCGGACTGTTCAAGAAGCGGGTGCGGAAGTTCATGTGCGCGGTCCACGACCCCGCCTACGCGCACCAGTGGGTCCAGGACGCGGTCGGGGCGATATCGATCCAGAAGGGCCGCTTCGGATCGCGCCGGACGGTCGGCGTGGAGAAGATGTACTTCGTCACCCGGGTCGACACCGACAAGGGGATCCTGCGGAAGGGGTTCAACCTCCGGCTCGTCAAGTTCAATCCGACGGGTCAGGGCGGAGGCTTCACGAGGGCGCTCCGGAACGTCTCCCAGAAGGTCGACTCGTCGATCGCCGGCGAGGTCTGGGCGGTGCGATTCAAGAAGATGGCGCCCGCCTACGAGATGTCGGAGGGCGCGCTCCAGGGCGCGCTCTCGCAGATGCAGTCGAACAGTGAGGAGATCGTTCGCAACCTCCCGCAATGGAACGACACGGCCGATGCCGCCCAGCAGACGCGCCGGGCGAGCATGTAGTCGCGCCGGGGAGAACCAACCGTGCAGTCCCCTGTCGCGCCCGGTGCGTCGCCGATCCCTCCGGGGTACATCCGCCCCGGGGAGAACGTGATCCTGGAGTGCAAGCCGGACCGTCGCGCGTTCCTCACGATGGGTCTCCTGATCCTCGGGGGCGTCCTGGCGCTCCTCTGGCTCCTCGCGATCGTCGGCGCCGGCCTCGCCTTCGGAGCGGTCGCCGCGGTGGTGGTGGCGGTGGTCCTGTTCCTCGTCCTGCTGCTCCCGGTCGGCCTGATCATGCTGAGCGCCCTCCGACGCTGGCGCGCCAGCTGGTACGCGCTCACCGACCAGCGCGTGATCGTCGCCGGCACGGGGCTCTCCTCGATGTCGACGGTCGCGACGGACTTCCCGCTCGTCCTCCCCCCGGGCCAGCAGCAGATCGGTCAGACGATCTACCGGGTCTCCAAGGTCTCGGTGCAGCAGGGGTACTTCGGCCGGAAGGGGGGCTTCGGGAACGTCATCTTCCTCGCCCAGCCGTCGAGCTTCGTCTGGACCGGCGTCGTCAACCCGACCCCGGTCAGCTCGCAGCTCTGGGAGTCGTTCGTCGCGATCCAGGAGATGCAGGTCGGGAACCGGGCGGCCTGGGACAAGTTGACGCAGCGGGCCAGCGAGCACTACGTCGTCGGCCACGAGGACGACGCGCGCCGCATGGCGGCGTCGATGCCGGCGCCCCCGGGGACGACCTCCTCGGGGATGTCGGCCGACCGCGACCTGCGCGGCAACCAGGTGCTCGTCCGGTGCCCGTTCTGCGGGAACATGAACCCCGAGAACGTGCTGAAATGCCCGTCCTGCGGCGCGACGGTCCGGGGGGCGCCCCCGCCCGCCCCTCCGACGTAGTCCCGGGCGGCGCCCCGGCCGTCCGGAGAACGTCGTGAGGTCCGAGAGGACCGACGACGGAGCCGTTCGCCCTCGTCTCCCCGCGATCGGTCTGGCGGCGGTCCTCGGGGCGCTCTCGCTGGCCGTCCCGATCGCGGGGTTCTCCGAGGGGGACCTCCTCGCGGCGTACCTCGGCCCGGCGCTGGGGGTCGCGGCGCTCGGATTCCCGTTCGTCGTCTACCTCCTCCGTCCGTCGCGCCCGGGGTGGGTCGCCGCCGCGGTGATCGCGCCGTCGGTGACGCTCGCGGTCGTCTCCGTCGTGACCGGCTGGCACAACGGGCTCACGGACGAGCCGTACGCGATGCCGGCGTTCGCGCGCGTGCTCTTCGACGGGAGGGATCCGTACGTGAGCCCGATCTCGGTCGCGTACTCCCAGTACGGGACCCCCGGCTTCGTCTCGGGGACGTACTTCTACCTCCCGCTCCTTCTGTTCCTGCAGCCGTTCGTCGTCTCGTACCGGTGGCTCTCGGTCGGCTGCTGGGTCGCGACCGTCGCGCTCCTGCGCCACCGCCCGCTGGCCGCGCTCGCGGTCGGCCAGCCGTTCGTCGGCCTCCTGGCCGCGAGCGGGTTCAACGACTTCCCGGCCCTGCTCCTCCTGACGGTCGGGTTCGTGGGGGTGGTCGGCCGGCCCCAGCGCTGGGCCGAGCTGCTCGCCCTCGGCACGAAGCAGTTCGCCGCCGGGTTCGTGCTCGTCTACTACGCCGTGCGCCGCGACGCGGTGGGGCTCCTCGTCTCCGGGGGCGTCACGGCCGCGTTCCTGCTCCCGTTCCTCCTCTGGAACGCCGGCGCCCTGGCGTGCCCGATCCTCCTCGTCTGGCCGCCCGGCTGTTCCGGCGCCTCCGCCGCCGGGACGGCCGAGCACCTCAACTACTGGGTCTGGCCGATCTGGGTCGCCGCGGTCTTCTTCGAGCCGCTCCGCCGCGCGTTCCGGGCGGCGACCGGACGCGGCGGGCCGGACCGGACGCTCCCTCCGGGAGACCGGAGTCGAACGGAGCCTATTTCCGCGGCCGCGGGCCCCGCGGACGGGGAGGTCCGCCCGTGACGGAAGCGCCGGCAACGGTCGTGGCCGCGCCGCCTCCGTCGGGGGGGCGGCTATCGTTCCTCGAGCGGTACTGGAAGTTCGTCGTCGTCGGCCTGACCGGGTTCGTCGTCAACCTGGCGGTCTTCGCCCTGACCCTCGACGCCCTGTCGCCGAGCCCGACGTTCGACCTGGTCCGCAGCGTCCTCCATGCGGCGACCCGGACGTCGTCCAACCTCGTCGACAACCTGGTGGCGAGCGCGGTCGCGTTCGTCGTCGCGACGCTCTGGAACTTCGCCTGGAACAGCCTCTGGACGTTCCGGAGCGCGACGGGGCACCGGCACGCGCTGCCCCGCCGTCTGGGTCTCTACTACGGCGTCTCCCTCGGGTCGCTCGCCATCAACGAGGTCGCGCTGGTCCTGCTCGCGTTCGTCCTCCCGCCGTTGTACGGCCAGGCGATCGGCATCCTGGCCGGCAGCGCGGTCGGGTTCGCCGGGAACTCCCGCATCACGTTCGTCGCGGCGGACCTCGAGCGGTAGCCGTCCCGGCACCGCGCGGCCGCGGCGGGCGACCGGAGCCCGGGCCTGGGGTCCCGGTGGGTCCCCCGACCGCCACCGGGTTCCCCGGGGTTCCCGACCGCGGCCACCGGTATGAGTCCCGCGGGCGACGAATCCTCGACCCTGACTCCGGAGGGAGACGATGGTGCTCGCGGGAAGGATCGTCCCAGCCCACGACCCCCGTCGCGCCTCTCCTGGGGGGCTCGCCGTTCGCGAGTTCGCCGCGCCGGAGTACCGGCGCGAGGAATTCGCCGGGGTCGCCGTGCCGGCGCACCGCGCGGCGTCCGCCACGACCGGCGGCCGTTCGCGCGGAAGCCGCCTCGGGCGACGGTTCGGCGCCCCCCGGGAGACGGAGGGCGACGGCGAGACGATCGCCGACCCGGGACCGGTGTGAACCGGGACCGCCCCGGTCGGTCCGGCTCGGCCGGGCCGTCCGGGCAAACCCGTTCCCCCCGACGGGGCGGCCCGGACCCAAGTCGATATCGGGGCCGAGCGCTCCCGGAGGCCGGATGAAGGCGATCGTGCTGATCGGGGGGTTCGGGACCCGGCTCCGGCCGATCACGTACACCGTCCCGAAGCAGCTGATCCCGATCGCCGGGAAGCCGATGCTCTACCATGTCCTCGACCTGCTGCCGGACGACGTGGACGAGGTGGTCCTCGCGACAGGGTACAAGGCCGACCAGATCGACGCGTACGTCCGCGCCCATCCCGGTCGCTGGCCGATCCGGACCGTCCCCGAGGCGACGCCGCTCGGGACCGGGGGCGGGATGCGCCACGCCGGGGACGGGATGAGCGACCCGTTCTACCTGCTGAACTCGGACGTGATCGCCGCCGCCGACCTGGGAGCGCTGGCCGAGCTCCAGCGGCGTCGCGGGGGCGTCGGCGCGATCTCGCTCTTCGAGGTCGACGACCCGAGCCCCTACGGCGTCGTCTCGTTCGCCGGGGACGATCGGATCGCCGGGTTCGTCGAGAAGCCGCCGGCCGCCGAGGCCCCGTCCCGGTGGATCAACGCCGGCCTGTCGATCTGGCGCCGGGAGGTCCTCGACCGGATCCCGACGGGACGGGAGGTCAGCTTCGAGAAGGAGATCGTCCCCGGACTCCTGCCCGGCGGCGTCTACGGCTACCGCCTCTCCCGATACTGGGACGACGCCGGGACACCGGAGCGCCTGCTCCACGCCCAGCAACTCCTGTTCGACGACGGACGCGGCGGGACGGGTGGGGTGCCCCCGGGAGCGCTCGGGTCGGGTCCGGTC
>JASHVP010000180.1 GCA_030044475.1 Thermoplasmata archaeon
ACACGCCGGACCAACTGTACCACGAGATCGAGGAGCACCTGCGGCGGATCAAGACCCCGTTCACGCTCCGCCGCATCCTCACGATGCCGGCGGTCCAGATCGACCCGAACGCGGAGCACGTCCGCCTGTTGCGCGACGTCGCCCAGGCGGAGACGACGGTCCTCGTCCACGCCTCGGAGGCGGTCCACTACACGCAGGTGAATTCGCGGGTGGTGATCTTCGGGGCCGGGGAGGAGGAATTGTCCCACCAGGCGAACGAGTACGTCAAGGTCGAGGCGGTCGCGCGGGCGACCGAGGTCTACAAGAAGTACGCCCAGCGGCTCGCCACGGCCCGGTCGGCGGGATAGGCGGGCGGTCCGCGCCATCAAGTAAGCGGTCCCCGTCGGGTCGCCCGTGAAGGTCGCCCTGCTCTCGACCCGGTTCCCGCCGGGGCCGGGAGGCGTCGAGCGCCACGTCGCCGAGCTCGCCCCGCGTCTCGCGGCCCGGGGGCACCGGGTGGAGGTGTTCACGACCGAGCTCTACCGCGAGTATCCCTGGGAGCGTCTCGCTCGGACGGTCCCTCGCGAGGAGACCACCGGCTGGGGAACCGTGCACCGGCTGCCGGTCTGGAGCCTGCCGGGCGAACTGCACTATCCGTTCGTCCGGGGCCTCCCGTCCGCCCTCGCCCGGTTCGATCCCCAGGTCGTTCACGCCCACACGTACGGCACCCACCATGCCGCGGTCGCCGCCCGGTACGGTCGTCGCACCGGCGCCGCGTTCGTCCTGACCGCGCACTTCCACCCGATCTGGTCGATCGAGGGGGGTTGGCTGCGCCACCGGATCCGGGGGTTCTACGACACGCGTCTGGCGGGCCCGGTCGTCGGGTCCGCGGCCC
This sequence comes from Thermoplasmata archaeon, assembly GCA_030044475.1. Taxonomy (GTDB): domain Archaea; phylum Thermoplasmatota; class Thermoplasmata; order Lutacidiplasmatales; family UBA184; genus Lutacidiplasma. Next base: position 875 of record JASHVP010000180.1, read on the forward strand.
GCCTCATCGTCCAGAGCCAGGAGGAACTGCGGCTGATGCAGGCGCTGCAAATCCCGCTCCCTTCCACGGTCGTTGTGCCGCCGGGGTACACCCCGTTGCCGCCCCCCCGGGCGGACGGCGTTCGGTTCGGCACCCGCCACGGCGTCGACGGTCCGTACGTCCTGTTCGTGGGCCGACTCGCGTCCAACAAAGGGCTGCTCGACCTCGTGACGGCGTTCGAGCGCCTGCACGCGACGCACCCCGAGGCCCACCTGGTCCTCGTCGGGGAGGACGGGGGGATGGGTCCGGCCGTTCGGGCTCGCGTGGCGCAGCTGGGGCTGGAGCGCGTGGTCCACGTGCTCGGGCACGTCGAGGACGACCGGGAGCTGGCGGCGGCGTATGCCGAGGCGCGGCTGCTCGCGCTCCCGAGCGAGTACGAGGCGTTCGGGCTCGTTCTCCTCGAGGCGCTGGCGCACGGCACCCCCGTCGTGGCCACCCGCGTCGGGGGGATCCCCGAATTCGTGCCGGACGGCGAAGCCGGCCTCTTGGTGCCCCCCCGCTCTCCGATCGACCTCGCCGCCGCGATGGACCGGCTCTGGGTCGACGCGGAGCTCCGCCACCGGCTCGGGGGGTTCGGCCGGGACCGGGTCGTTCCCCGCTACACCTGGGACGCCTTGGCGGATCGGCTCGACGCCGTCTACCGCGAGGTGCAACCGGCGTGAAGGTCGCCCACGTCACCCTGCGGTTCGACGCGCCCGGAGGCGTGGAGACGAACGTCCGCGAGCTCGCCCGGCGCCAGCGGGACGCGGGCGACGACGTCGAGGTCTTCGCGAGCGACCTGTACGACGAAGCGTCCTGGGACCGCCGCACCGGTTTCGCTCCGTCCGTCGACGGGGTCCCGGTCCACCGGTTCGCGGTACGCCGCCGCCTCCTGCCCCGGTTCAACCTTCCGATGATGGTCGGGCTGATCGACGCGCTCGCCGACCGTCGGCCCGACCTCATTCACGCCCACTCCCACCGATATGGCCACGTCCTCCAGGCCGCGGCGGTCGCCGACCATCTCCGCATCCCGTTCGTGGTCTCGACCTCGTACCACCCGGCCGACCGCCGGGAGACCGCGCGGGACCGGGCCATCCTCCGCTGCGTCGACGTCGGCTTCGGCTTGACGGCGTACCGGACGGCGCGCGCGATCGTCGTCCAGTCGGAGCTCGAACGTCGCCTGGTGGCGGAGTTCGCACCGGCGGATCGGATCCGGATCGTCCCCCCGGGGGTCGACCTGGACGAGTGGTCGCACCCGGACGCCGACCCGCCCAGGGCCGTGGATCTTCCGGACCGCTTCGTCCTCTATGTCGGGCGGATCGCGTCGAACAAGGGGCTGGCGAACCTGGTGGAGGCGATCGCCGGCCTTCCCCCGACGGCGCGCCTCCCCCTCCTCCTCATGGGAGCGGACTGGGGCGAGGAGGCGAACCTCCGGGACCTGGCCCGTCGGCGGGGCGTCGAGCCGTGGGTCCGGTTCCTGGGCCACGTCCCGGATCGGGCGACCTATCGAGCCGTCCTCCGGCGGGCGGAGGCGATGGTGCTCCCGTCGGAGTGGGAAGCGTACGGCTTCGTCCTCCTCGAGGCGATGGCCGCGGACACCCCGATCGTGGCGACCGCGGTCGGGGCGGTCCCCGAAGTGCTGAACGGGGGAGAGCGGGGCCGTCTCGTTCCGTACGGGGATCCGGCCGCGCTCGCGGCCGCGCTCCGGTCGGTGACCGAGGACCGCCCCGGCACCGAGCGACGCGTCGCCGCGGGCCGGGCCCACGTCCGTCAGCTCGACTGGTCGGAGTCGGCCCGCCGATTCCGCGAGCTCTACCGAGAGGTCCTCGCCGGCGGTCGGGGCCGGCGAGCGAGTCGGGTCAGCTCGTCTCCGACGTGAGCCAGATCCCGCCCCGCGTCTCCGGGGGTGAGTCGAGCGATCGCTCGGAACGCCCGGCCGATCCACCCGATCAGCATCGTCCTCGCGGCGGGGAGTCGATGGGCCTACTTGTCGGTTCGGGCCGGGCGGAACGGAGGCTCCTCGACAACGGTAATGAGGCGGGTCTGGAGTCGGACGGTCGGCGGGCGGGGGCCCGCGCGGCGTGAAGATCGTCCACGTGACGCTGCGGTTCGACGCACCGGGGGGCGTCGAGACGAACGTCCGCGAGATCGTTCGGCGCCTCCGGGCCGCGGGGGACGACGTCTCGGTGTTCGCCAGCGACCTGTACGACGAATCCGGGTGGTACCGGCGGAGCGACTACCGCTCGGTGGTCGACGGGGTTCCCGTTCGACGCTTTCCCGTCTTCAAACGTCCTCTTCCGCACTTCACCCTCCCGATGATGGTCGGGTTGGTCGACGCGTTGGCGGACTCGGGCGCGGACGTCATCCACGCCCACTCCCATCGCTACGGACACGTCCTGCAAGCGGCCGCCGTCTCGCGCCGACTGCGCCTCCCGCTCGTCGTCTCGACGCACTACCACCCCGCCGACCTCCGCGAGTCCGCCGGGAAGCGGGGCCTGCTGCGGGCCGAGGACGTCACGTTTGGGGCGCTGGCGTATCGACGGGCGGACGCGCTCGTCGTCGAGTCGCAGCAGGAGGCTCGCCTCGTGGGGGAGTTCGCGCCCGCCGACCGGATCCGGGTCATCCCGCCGGGGATCGACCTCGCCGCCTGGAGCGACCCGGCGGGAGACCGGGTCGCGCTCCCCGCGCTCCCCCCCGACTATTTCGTGTTCGTCGGCCGCATCGCACCGAACAAGGGACTTCCCTACCTGCTCGACGCCTGGGCTTCCCTTCCCGCCGACGGTCGACCGGCCCTCGTGCTGATGGGTCGCGACTGGGGCGAGCGGCCGAGTCTGGAAGCCCGAGCCCGACGACTCGGCGTGTCCGACCGCGTGGTCTGGCTGGGGCACGTCGACGATCTGCGGGCGTACCGGAGCCTGATCCGCGGCGCCCGCGCGCTCGTCCTCCCCTCCGAGTGGGAAGCCTACGGACTCGTCCTGCTCGATGCGTTCGCGGCGGGCACTCCGGTCGTCGCGACCGCCGTCGGGGCGGTCCCCGAGGTGCTCCGCGCGGGGCGCGCCGGGCGGCTCGTTCCGTACGGGGACGTCGGGGCGCTCGCGGGGGCGCTTCGGGCGGTCGCCGACGACCCGACCACGACGCGAGCGCAGGTGACCGCCGGCGCGGAGGCGGTCCGGGCGCTCGACTGGGCGGTCGCCGCGGAGCGGCACCGCGCCCTCTACCGCGCCGTCGCCGGCTGAGGCTTCGGGGACGCCGACGAGGGTCAGCCGCCGTTCGGCTCGGCGGCCGTCTCGGCGAACTCCGAGAGGAGGCGGAACCCGCGCCGGAGGTTGTCGCGGGACGCGGCGAACGAGAGCCGCAGGTGGGACGCCCCGAGGGAGCCGAACGCGTCCCCGGGGGTCGTGATCAGCCCGCGGCTCAGGAGGGCGTGCGCCACCTCGGTCGCCGAGCGAGGCCACGAGAACCGGGGGAACGCGTAGAACGCACCCTCCGGAGGCACGAGCTGAAGTCCGGCGACCTCGCGGGCGAGTCGGACGACCAACTCGCGTCGGGCCTTGAACTCCTTCACCATCGCCCGGGTCGCGGCTCCCGAGGCCAGCCCCGCGAGCACGGCAACCTGCGCCGGGGTGGGAGGACACGCCATCACGTGGTAGTGCATCTTGTTCAACTCGACCGCGAGAGGGCGGGGGGCCACGAGGAACCCAATCCGCCAGCCGGTCATGGCGAGGGTCTTCGAGAACGAGTTCGCGATCACCACGCGGTCGGTCCGACCCCAGAACGAGGTGAACGGCCCGTCGTAGACCATCTCCTCGTAGACCTCGTCCGAGACGATCGTCAGGTTGTGCCGATCCGCGAAGGCGACAAGCCGGTCGACCGTGGCCTTCGGGAGCACGGCGCCCGTCGGGTTGGACGGGCTGTTCACCACGATCGCCGTCGTCCGACGACCGACGAGCGTCTCGAGCTCCCGGAAGTCCGGGAGGAACCGGCGCGACTCCGCGAGGCTATACGGCACGGGCGTCGCTCCGACCAAGCGGGCGTGGGGGCCGTAGAGGACGAAGCCCGGGTTCGGCACCAGCACCTCGTCACCGGGGTTGTAGAGGGCCAGGGCCGCCACCATCAGGCCTTCCGATCCGCTCCCCGTGATGATGACGTTCTCGCGATTCGTCGCCGGATCGCGCTCGCGGTACCGCGCGGCGATCTTCTCCCGGAGCACGGGAAGACCGGCCGACGGGCCGTAGTGGTTCTTGCCTCCGCGAACGGCCTCGCACATCGCGTCGATGACCTCGGGAGGCGGCTCGAAGTCCGGCTCGCCGAGCCCGAGGTTGATCGCATTCGGCGGGGCGGCCTCGAACATCTTTCGGATGCCCGAGATCTCGACCTCGCGCGTGCGCTGCGCGACCATTCGCGGTCGGACGCCGCTTGGGTCTTTAGAGTTGCGCCGTGTGACGCTTTCTCCGGCGGCGCGGAGCGGGCTCCTCGCCGGGCACAAGGGCCTTCTATCCGCTCGCCTCCGGCCTCCCGAGGTCGGCGCGATGACCGTTCGCATCGTCATCGGCGCGCAGTTCGGGGACGAAGCGAAGGGAAAGATCACCGACTTTCTGGCCGCGAACGCCGACTACGTTGTCCGCACCGGGGGCGGGCCGAACGCGGGCCATTCGATCCACCTCCCCGAGGGCCCCGTGGTCCTCCATCAACTCTCCTGCGGCGTGCTGCGCAAGGGAGTGGTCGGCGTGAGCGGGCCCGGCATGGTGATCCAGCCGAGCAAGCTCGAGGAGGAGATCCGGGAGCTCGAGCGACGGGGCTTCCTCCGGGGCGAGGTCGTGCTCTCCGACCGGGCCCAGGTGATCCTGCCCGTCCACGAGCTCGAGGACGTCTGGGAGGACGAGCTCCGCCTCCGGCGCAATCCGGCGGCGAGCCTCGATACCACGCGTCGGGGCATCGGGCCCGCGTACGCGGATCGGGCCGGCCGCTGGGGGCTCCGACTGTCGGACCTCACCCATCCCGCGGTGCTTCGGGAGCGGCTCCAGCTGCTCTACGACACGAAGACGGCGATCCCGAACCTGCCTCCGATCGCGGACGTCGAAGCGCACGTCTCCGAGGTGGCGGGCCGGCTCAGTCCGTTCATCCGCCCGACCGAAGGGATGCTCTGGGACGCGATCGGGCGCGGGGCCTCGATCCTCCTCGAGGGGGCGCAGAGCGCCCTCCTCGACATCGATTTCGGCACGTATCCGTACGTCACGAGCTCGCATCCGACGAGCGCGGGGGCGCTGGTCGGCAGCGGGATCCCTCCGACCGAGGTCGACTCCGTAATCGGCGTCGCCAAGGCGTACTCGACCCGGGTCGGTGCCGGGCCGTTTCCGACGGAGGATACCGGCGAGGCGGGCGAATTCCTCCGCCGGGTGGGGGGGGAACGAGGAGCCACGACCGGTCGCGCCCGACGGACCGGGTGGCTCGACCTCGTCCTGCTGCGGTACGCCGCGCGGCTGAACGGGTTCACCTCCCTCGCGATCACGAAGGTGGACGTCCTCGGCGGTCTCGACGAGGTCCCCGTGTGCGTCCAGTACGTGCTCCCGGACGGGAGCACGGTGCGCGACGGCCTCCCCAGCCAGACGGCCGAACTCGCCGGCGCTCGGCCGGTCTACGAGCGGATGCCCGGATGGCCCGAGTTCCACGAACGCGCGAAGGAACGGCTCCGGCGGGAGGGCGCGGCCGCGCTCCCCTCGACCCTGCGGCGATTCTTGAGCTACGTCGCCGACGAGGTCGGGGTCCCGATTGAGCTCGTGGGCTACGGCGCTCGC
>JASHVP010000181.1 GCA_030044475.1 Thermoplasmata archaeon
CCGCGGCGGGCGCCGGCGCGGCCGCCGCTCCGGCCGCCGAGCCCGGGGAGCCGGACATCGACTCGCTGATGGCCGAGCTCGACAAGATCTCCGGGGAGATCCTGAAGCGGGCCCCGAAGAAGGGCGGCGACTCGCCACCGCCCGAGCCGGGCTCCGGCGGCGGGTCAAGCTGAGCCGGGACGACCCTCCGGTTTTAAGAGGTCCCCCCCGCTAGTACGCTCGATGTCCTCGAGCGCGCCGGCGACCGACGAGGAACGCCTCCTCACTTCGCTCCGCCAGGCCGTCCACGCCTCCCCGGCCCGGCCCCAGGAGATCGAGGTCGGCATTCCCCTCTCGATCGCCCTCGGGCGGATGCGTCCGAGCGTCTCGTGCGGAGGGTGCCAGTCCCCGCTCGAGTTCGATGGGATCCCGGCCCGGACGGTCGCCGGTCTGTCGGTCCCGTTCCGCCTCGTCTTCGCGGACTCCCGCGGATCCTGAGCCTCCCATTCGCGGGGCGATGTCGTTCTCCCTCGTGGGGTCGGTCATCGACCTCATCGTGACCATCCTCTCCGTGCTGGGGCTCGGCGGCCTCTTCGCGCTGATGGTGGTGGAGAGCTTCGGCATCCCGCCCCTCCCCAGCGAGGTGATCCTTCCGTTCGCCGGGTTCCTCGTCGCCTCCGGGACGTTCCCGCTCGTCCCCACGATCGCCCTCGCGATCGGAGGCGCGATCGCCGGGTCGTGCATCGCCTACGCGGTCGGCCGCTGGTGGCGGGACCGGATCACCGGACTCGGGATCGGGTCGCTCCGGCTCGAGCCGCGTCACCTCGAACGCATGGACCGCTATTTCGCCGAGAAGGGCGAGGTGACCGTGGCCGTCGCCCGGGTCATTCCGGTGATCCGCGCCTACATCAGCTACCCCGCCGGAACCGCCCGCATGTCGCCCGCCCGGTTCCTCGGGTTCACGTTGCTCGGGTCGACCCCGTTCGTCCTCGCGTTGGTCTACGCGGGGATGCTCCTGCGCTCCGACTGGGCGGTGGTGACCTCGTACTTCGAGTACCTCGACTACGCGATCTTCGCCCTGATCGCCGTCGTCGTCGGCTACGTGATCCTCCAGGTCGCCGGAGTCCTCGCGCCCGGATGGCCCCCGCGGAGGCTCCACCGCGGCGAGGCCGCGTCCGCGCCGGCGAAGTCCGGCTGAATCCCGTCGCTAGCCGGCCGCTCGTCCGGGGGCGTACTCGGGACGCACGACGGTTCCCGAAGGGCGGCCGACGTACTGCCCGTCCTGCACGATCGGCTCCCCGTCCTTCCAGACCTCCCGGGGACGGATCGCCTCCCACCCTTCGTACGCCGTCCAGCCGCACGGGGCGTGCAGCCGGCGGGCCGAGAGCGGCTCCCGGGCCCGGAAGTCGACCACCATCAGGTTCGCCCGGTGGCCCGGCGCGAGTCGACCCATCGGCTGGCCGAGCCAGCGCGCGGGTCGGTCGCAGGCCGCCCGGACGAGCACGTCCAGAGAGAGCTCACCGGCGCGGACCCGGGCGAGCAGGAGGGGGAGCATCGTCTCGACCCCCGGCATGCCGCTCGGCGCCCGGTCGAACGGGAGCTCCTTCGCCGCGGCCGAGTGGGGGGCGTGGTCGCTCGCCACGCACGGCACCTCGCCGCGGCGGAACGCGTCCCAGAGCGCGTGGCGCTCCGCCTCGGGACGCAACGGAGGGTTCACCTTGTACTGGGCGTCGTTCCCGGACCGGTCGGAGAGGAGGAGGTGCATCGGCGTCACCTCGAACGACCGCCCTTCGCGGCGGAGCCGATCGACCGAGGCGGCGGTGGTCACGTGGGCGACGTGGAGGCGGAGGCGGTCGGGGGCCCCCGAGAGCAGCGCGAGGGCCGCCGACTCCGCCGCCGGAGGTCGGGCGGAGTTCCACCCCACCGGGTCGCGGGCACGAGCGTCCGGCGGGAACTGCCGCGGGTCCTCCGCGTGCACGGCCACCGGGAGGTCGTGCTCGGCCAGACGTCGGAGCAACGGGGCGACCTCCTCCGGCAACGGCGGCCGCTCGATCCCGGTCGTGGGCGCGAGGAACAGCTTGAACCCGCCCGCCGTGCGCGCGAGCCGGTCGAGCGCCCGCGGATCCGTGGGACTCGCGTAGAGGAGGACGTCCACGGCCGCGCGGCCCCGGACCCGAGCCGCCTTCTCGGCGAGCCGGTCGGCGTCGGTCACCGGAGGCTCGGTGTTCGGCATCTCCGCGACCAGCGCGATCCCCCCGAGCGCCGCGCCGACCGTTCCCGTCGGGATCGTCTCCGCGTCCGTCGGGCCACCGGGCTCTCGAAGATGCACGTGGAGGTCGGTGGCGGCCGGGAGGATCACCGCCTCCCCGACGTCGCGGCGGGGTCCGCCGGGGCGGGTCCTCCCCACCGACTGGATCCGGCCGTCCGGGTCGATCGCGATCTCGACCGGCTGGAGCCGTCCGCGGACGAGCGCCCGTCCGGCGAGGACGCTCGCGATCTCCGGCGGCTTCGGGGCGGTCTCCCCGTCCCGACGTCGGCGGACCGGGGGGGCCATCGCCCGCGGCACGGGAACCGGGCCTAAAGCGAGCGCGGCAGCAGTCTATTTCTCTCGCCGTCGGTCCCGAGGACGTGGTCCGACCTCGGCCGAGCCCACGTCGGTGGAGCTACGCGGCCGCCGGCGTGGACCGGTCGGCGGTGCGTCGCTCGCTGGCCGAGCTGCTGCGCGAGGTGCGCTACCGGGCCCCGCCCGCCCACGGTCGGCCGGTGCGGGCCGAAGGGCACTACGCGGGACTGCTCCGGATCGGGACCGCCACGGTGGCGGTCACGACCGACACGGTGGGAACGAAATCGCTCCTCGCCGCGGAGGTCGGCCGATGGGAGGAGGTCGGCGAGGACCT
>JASHVP010000182.1 GCA_030044475.1 Thermoplasmata archaeon
CGCCGGGGGCGGCGACGCCGGACGGGGAGGCGGGGCCGCCTCGGGGGCCGGCCGTTCTTCGGCGGCCAGCGCCGGGGCCGGGGGAGCGATCCGGGGCGTGGGGCGCGGGGCCGCAGGCTGCGGAGAGGGAGCTTCGGGTACGGCGCCACCGGGGGGAGGCACGACCGCGGCGGAGGCCGGGATCCGGTCGAGCAGCGTCGCGAGCTCCGCGACGAGTTCCGCGGCCGGCGGGAGCGTCGTGGGAGGAACGCCGGGACGCGCCATCTCCGCCCGGGACTGGATCCGGGCCAGGGCGGCCCGGGCCCCGGGACGCTTCCCGGGCACCCGGACCTTTCCGTCCCGGAACGGCTGCGCGACCGTGACCGTGAGCGCGGTGGCGCGCGCCAGGTGGCGGCCGGCCAGTTCCAGATCGCCGGAGTCCGCCGCGACGCGAGCGGCTTCGACCTCGAACCGGACCGGCACGACGTCGGCGCCGACCGCGAGGAGGTCGTCGATCTCCTCCGACAGCGGGTCGACGAGGGAGGCGGCCGAGACCGGGGGCGGCTCGACCGTGACGACGATCGGGGGGACCACCGGCTCGATGATCTGCCGGGTGTCGCGCGAGATCGTGACGTCAAGCTGGATGTCGACCCCGCGAGGGCCGATACGGTACGGGTGGAGGCGCACGTCGTGGGAGCTCCCCCGGAATTTCTCGACCCCGACGGCGCGGACGGTCAGTCCGTCCCGCTCCCAGCGGAAGAGGCGGATCTCCCCGCGCGCCAGCATCCGCTCGGCGGTCTCCACGTCCTCGAGCGGCGACTCGACGGTGAGGAACGTCGTCACCCGGAGGTCCGAGAGGAAGCGGAGGAACGTCTGGGCGCCGCCGACCGGGTCGAATCCCTTCATGCAGAAGTACTGCAGCGCGGTCAGCGAGTCGATCGCGACCCGCGTGTAGCCGCGGCGCTGGACCTCGGAGCGGAGGAGCTGCTCCAGGGCGGTGATTGTGACCTCCACGCTCGTCAGTTCGGGCGTCCGGCGGATCGCGAGCGGGACGTCGTGGAACGGCACCGCCGAGCGCACCGCCGCGATGTCCTTGAACGGCGCCCGCTCGTAGCGCATGATGTCGGGGATCGCGTCGAACACCTCGACCTTCTCGAGCTCGGGAGCCAGGGCCCGGTGGTTGATCCGGGCCTCGTTCGGCGGCTCCTCGAGGGTCACGAGCAGCGCGCGCTCCCCGTGGCGGATCCCCTCGCAGAGGAACTGCAGCGCGAGCGTCGTCTTGCCGGTGCCGGCCGGTCCGATCAGCAGGTACGGTCGGTGCGGCAGGAGTCCGCCCTCCAGCATCGCGTCGAGGCCGGGATTGCCCGTGGAGAGGCGGGCCTCCGCCGGCCGCGCGGCGGGCGGTGGATCCGGCACTCAGCTCCCCTCGCGCGGGCACCGGGCCGCCCGCGTCGGAGTTCGATGGCGGTCCCGGCTTCTTCTACTTTCCCCGGACGGCACGCGACCGGGCGCAAGCGCTATACTCGACAGCCCTCCCCGACGCGCCGAGGGGTCCCGCGATGTCCGACGGTCCCGCCCGGATGCGCGCGCTCGCGGCCGGCCTTCCGGCGGGCCTGCTCGATGGCTATCGGGCCGGCCGCGAGATCGCGCTCCCGGAGGACGGCGCGACGCCCCGGGTCTACGCGGTGGGGATGGGCGGGTCGGGGATCGCCGCCGACCTCGCCCGGTGCGTCGTCGACGCGGAGAGCCCGGTGGCGCTCACCGTCGTCCGCGGACCCGACCTGCCGAGGTCGCTCAACGCCCGCGCCCGGGTGGTCCTGGTCAGCTACTCCGGCACCACGTGGGAGACCCTCCGGGCGTACGACGCGGCCGGGCGCTTGGGGGCGAAGCGGACGGTCGTCACCTCCGGCGGCCGGCTCGCCGAGCGGGCGGCGGACGACGACGTGCCGGTGCTCTCGGTCCCGCCGGGGATGCCGCCTCGGTCGGCCGTCGGCCACCTCCTCGGAGGGGTGCTCGGGCTGCTCGACCCGCTGTTCCCGGAGTCGAACGAGGGCCGGCTCGAGCGGACGGCCGAGAAGACGGAGCGGCTGATCGGCTCGTACGCCCGGGCGAACGGCCCGGCGGCGTCCCTCGCGGCCGAGGTCGGGGACCGGTTCCCGTTCGTCTACGCGGAGAGCGCGTTCGTCCCGCTCGCGCGGCGGTGGAAGACCCAGATCGAGGAGAACGCGAAACGGGTCGCGGTGTTCGACGAGTTCCCCGAGCTGTTCCACAACGCGATCGTCGGGTGGGACGCGACCAAGCGCGCCGAGGCGCGACGAGCGGCGGTGCTACTCCTCTCGTGGGCCGGCGCGACGGCGGCGACGCGGAAGAGCGCGCGCTACCTCGAGCGGCTCCTCGGGGAGCGCGGCGTCCGCGTCGCCCGGGTCCCCCTGCCGTCGGAGGACCGGCTGGAGGCGTTGGTCGGCGGGATCGCGCTCGGCGACCACGTCAGCCTCTTCCTCTCCGCGCGACGACACGTCGACCCGTACCCGGTCGAGGCGATCGCGCGCCTGAGGTCGGCTCTCGGGAACCCGGCCGCGTGAGGTCGGGCCGGGACGGAATCCGCACCGTCACGTCCGGGCCGAGCAAACGCCTATAGGGGAGCCGGAATCCGGAGGGCCGGGTGCTGAGGTAGCCTAGCTCGGCCAAGGCGCCAGATTCGAGATCTGGTGATGCGTATGCATCGCGGGAGTTCAAAGGACGCTCGGGCCGCCCCCGGTCCGTCGGAGAGTCTCCCCCTCAGCGCTCCCCCCGCCTTCGTTGCGGTCGAGATCGAGGTCGTTCGGGGGGCGTCGGTCGAACGCCGGTCGGTCGAGGTGCGGGCCGGCACGGCCGTTCGCGCGACCCTGCGCGCCATCGGACGGGCCCCCGAGGGCTGCGCGGTGCTGGTCGACGACGTCCCGATCCCGCTCGACACCCCGATCGACCGCCCGCTCCGGTTAATCGTCGTGCCGACGTTCTCCGGCGGATAACCGCGCCCCGGCCCGCCGTTCCGCCACGGAAGGGGTTAAGCATCGAGGCACCGTCTCTGAGGTGTACTGGAGCGACACCGTGCCGTCCAGTTGTCCGATTTGCGAACAACCGATCGCTTCGACGGCCGTCCACTGCACGGTCTGTGGCTTCCCCACGGGGCTCGCGATCGAAGGGCTCCGGTCGCGCGACCTCCCCGCCACCGACGAGCCGCCCCCGCGGACGGCCGCGGCCGCCGCGGAGCCGACTTCGGAGTCCCCCGCGACCGCCCCCACCGCCGAGGAGGAGCTGAACGCGACGATCAGCCGGGCGCTTCGCGAGAAGATGGA
>JASHVP010000183.1 GCA_030044475.1 Thermoplasmata archaeon
CCGCGGCGAACGCGACCCCGGAGAGGACCCCGGCGGCCTGGGCGACGACGAGCGCCTCGGCCGGGACCGGACCGCGCAGCACGGCGCGCGTCGTCGCGTCGCGGCCGGCCCGGTCCTCGCGCAGCGCCCGGCGCGCGAGCGCCACCGCGCCCCGGACCGAGGGCTCACCGTCGCGCGGCATCGGCCCCGTCGGGGTCGCGGGCGAGCGCCTTCTTCAGCCGCTCGAAGTCGTCCGCCACGTCGGGCCGGAGCGCCGGCAGGTTCTGGCGCTCGAGCTCCTGGACCCGGCGCCGGGCGCTCGCCCGGTCGCCCCGGGCGTACGACAGCTGGGCGAGCCGCAGCACGACGTCGACCTCGTCGGCCGGCGCCTTGAGCTCCCGGACGAGCCGGTAGGCGTCGAGCAGGTCCGCCTCGGCCCGGTCGTACTCGCCGCGGTCGAGCGAGATCTTGCCCTGGATGATCATCGACTGCACGAGCCCGAACCGGTCGCCGATCCGCTCCAGGATCTCCCGGGAGCGGGCGTTCTTCTCGGTCGCCTGGTCGAGCTCGCCGGCGTCCCGCAGGATGTCGGCGGTGTTGAACAGGGCCCAGCCGATCCGCCGCTGGTCGCGCGCCCGCTCGGCGAGCCGAATCGACGCCTCGAACTCGGCGATCGACTCCTCCCAGCGGGGCTTCGGGGCCCGGAGGCCGGAGAGAACGACCCCGATGAACAGGTGCGCGTGGGCGGCCTCCCGCATGTCCCCCAGTCGCTCGAGCGTGAGGGCGGCGGCCCGGGCCTCGGTGAGCGCCTCGTCGGAGCGCCCCAGCATCGCGAGGACGTTCGCCCGCCGCTCCTGCCCGAGCGCGGTCGCCCGCTCGTTGCCGAGCGTGCGGGCGAGGCGGAGCTCCTCGGTGTGCTCGTCGAGCGCCTCGGGGTAGCGGCCCTGGTAGTAGAGCGCCTCCCCGCGCAGGTGATGGACCCCGAGGAGGACTTGGGGGTGGGCGGTCAACCCCGGGTCGGCGAGCATCGGGCGCGTCGACTCCTCGGCGGCCCGCCACTCGCCCCGGTCGGTCTGGATCCGGGCGAGGTACAGCTCGAGCAGCGCGACGACCGGCGCGGGGAGACGCGCCTTCAGGCCCCGCCGCCCCAGGTGGCGCCGGAGCAGCTCCTCCGCGGCCTGCAGCTCGCCGGCGTGGTCGACCTGCCGCGCGAGCTCGAGGACGAGGTCCGTCTCGGTCTCCCAGTCGTCCGGGCGCAGGCGCCGCAGGCTCTCGAGCGCCCGCTCGAGGTGCTCCCGCGCGACGGCCGGCGAGTAGGCGCGGTCGGCGATCTCGGCGGCGGCCCGGTTGTACTGCAGCGACTTCTCGTCGACCTTGCCGAGCGCGAAGTGGCGCGCGAGCGCGTAGAGGGTGGCGATGTCGGCGCTCCCGGTCGCCTCGAGCGCCTCGCCCGCGCGCCGGTGCAGGAGCCGCCGGCGGCTCTCGGTCAGCCGCCCGTAGACCGCCTCGCGGAACCGCTCGTCGGGGAACAGGAGGAGCTCGCCCGGCCGCTCGAGCAGGATCGCGCGGGCGACCAATCGGTCGACCGTCTCCGCGAGCCTCTCCTCGTCGTCGCCGCTCGCCTTGAGGAGCAGGGAGAACGACAGCTCGGGGCCGATCACCGACGCGACGCTGAGGGTCCGCTCCTCGTCCTCGTCGAGCGGGGGCAGCTCGGGCGCGCCGTGCTCGCCCCCGGCCGGGCGGCGCGGCCCCCCGGGCGCTCCGGAGAACCGGTCGAGCTGCTCGAGGAGGAGCGGGTTGCCGCCGGACTCGGAGTACTTGCGGGCGATCTCCTCGGGCGAGAAGCTCCGGTCGGGCTCGCGGCCCCGCAGGTACTCGGCGACCTCGCCCGACGTCAGCGGCCGCAGGACGATCCGGCGCGCCTGGGTGCTGCTCTCGAACGACTCGAGGCGGCCGCGGCGGGAGACCGGCAGCACACCGAACGGCCGGACGGTGCCGAGGATCCAGAGCGGCCGGTTCTGCAGCTGGCGGGCGAGGAATTCGAGCGCGGCCAGCGACGAGTCGTCGGCCCGGTGCAGGTCCTCCAGCACGAGGACCGTCGGGCCCCGGCGGGTGAAGGCCAGGAACTGCTCGGTGATCCCGGCCCAGAGCGGGTCGCCGCGCGCCTCCCGGCGCTCCTCCGCCTCCCCGAGCGCGGCGAGCAGTCGGTCCTCGATGCGGACCGGGGCCGCCGCCGTGGCGTCGTCCAGCCGCGGGGCGAACCCGATCAGGATCCCGTCGGCGACGGCGGGCCCGGGGAAGAGGGTCGCCTCGGGCACGTCGGTCGGGACGTCGTCCCGGGCCTGTTCGAGGGCGGAGCGGATGAGCGCGAACGGGGGCGGGGCGTCGACCGGGGGCGCCCGGCCCTCCAGCACCCGGATCCCCCGGGCGCGGATGTCGCGGACGAGGTCGGCGACGAGCCGGGACTTCCCGACGCCGGTGTCCCCCACGAGGAGCGTGACCCCCCCGCTCCCTGCTCGCGCGTCCTCGAACCGGCGATGGAGCGCCTCGACGGCCTCCACCCGGCCGACGAACGGGCGGTCCCCGGAGTCGACGGCCATCGTTTCGGCCGACGGGATGGGAGGCCCCGTGTATTTACTATGGCGTAGAGGGGGCGCGCACGAACGGGAGCCGGACGACCGTGCCGGGGACCGGCCGGCCGCGCAGGTCGAGCTCGACCTCGGTCCCGGGGACCGCGACCTCCTTCGGCAGGTACGCGAGGGCGACCCCGTGGCCGAGCATCGGCGCGAGGCCGCCGCTCGTCGCCTCGGCGACGACCTGCCCCCCGACCCGGATCGAGGTGCCGTGGCGCGGGATCGCGCCGGCCGCCGCGACCGAGATCCCCACGAGGCGCACGGGGGGGCCGTTCGCCTTCTGCTGGTCGAGGACCGCGCGCCCGACGAACGGGTGGTCGAGCTCGACGAACCGGTCCTGGCCCGCCTCGAGCGGCGTGTGGTCCCGGTGGAACTCCTGGCCGGAGAGCAGGTAGCCCTTCTCGAGGCGCAGGCTGTCGCGGGCCCCCAGTCCGCACAGCGTCGCGCCGGCGGCGACGAGCCGCTCGGCGAGCGCGTCCGCGTCGGCGCCCCGGACGAACAGCTCGTAGCCGAGCTCGCCCGTGTAGCCGGTGCGGCTCACGAGGTAGGCGCCGTCGAGCCCGTCGGGGAACGGGCGGCCGAGCGCCCCCGTCGCCGGGACGCCCCCCGGCGCCGTCGGGAACCAGGCGACGTGGTAGAACGCGAGCCCGCCGAGCTGCCAGCCGAACAGACCTTCCAGCAGGGAGCGGGAGCCCGGGCCCTGCACCGCGAGCAGCGCGACCGTGTCGTTCCACCGTCGGATCGTGGTGTCCGGGCCCCGGTGCTGCCGCAGGATCTCCTCGACCTCGTCGGCGCGGCCGGCGTTCGGCACCGCGAGGAACGTGCGCGCCAGTTCGTCGCCCGGGTCGAGCCGGCTCACGAGGAGGTCGTCGACGATCCCGCCGGTCGCCTCGAGCAAGAAGGTGTACCGGACCTGGCCCGGTGCGAGCTTCTCGACGTTCGCCGTCGTGCGGCGACCGAGCAGGTCGGCCGCGTGGGCGCCGGTGAGGGAGAAGATCCCCATATGGGAGACATCGAACAGGCCGACTCCCGAGCGGACCGCCCGGTGCTCGGCCAGGATGCTCGTGTAGTAGAGCGGCATCTCCCACCCGGAGAACGGCACCAGGTGGGCGCCATGCCGTCGATGGAACTCGACGAGCGGCGTGCGTCGGAGCGGGGTCGCCGCCGCGTCCGTCACGTGACAATCTCCGCGAGGCGGTGCTCGGCGAGCGCGCGCCGGATCTCCCACGCGACGCGCCGGCCGCTGCTCATCGGGCCCCGGTAGAGCGCCGCGGCGTACGGATGGCCGAGGCCGAGGTGGGCGTTCGTGCCGCCGCCGATCCGCGCCGCGACGTCGAACACGGTCGGGCGCCCGTCGCGGTCGAGGCACGTCTGCAGGCAGAACGGCCCGAGGATCCCGGGCGGGGAGCGGGCCCGGGCCGCGTCGACGAACCTCTCCCCGATGCGGAACACCTCCTCGAGCACCGACTCGCGGACCGTCAGCGAGCCGTGGCCGACGACCGTGTAGTCGGGGATCCGGTCGCTCTCCGCGAGGGCGAGCTGCTGCGCCGCGGGGAGCCGGACGAGTCCGTCGAGGCTGCTCTCGCGACGCTCGTCCACCCCGAGCAACTCGAGCCCCTCCGCCCGGGGCACGAGCGGGGAGAAGAAGAAGTTGAAGTTGAACACCGGACCGAGGACGTACTCCTCGATCCGGGCCGTCGCGAGGTCCGCGGGGGCGATCGTGCCGCGCGCCACGAGGCGGTCCGCCTTCTCGCGGTACTCGGCCGGGCTCGCCGCCGTGAAGAACCCCCGCTCGAGCCGGCGGGTCGCATGCGGGAGCTTCACGATCGACAGCCGCTCGATCGCGTCGGGGCCCGGGACGGCCCGCGGGGTCGGAATGCCGGCCGACGCGAGGAGCGTGTAGTAGTTCTCCCGCTCCGTCCGCTCCTCGATCCGCAGGAGCCGGCGACTGCCGACGATCGGCACCCGGAACTCGTTCTCGATCGCGTCGAGCGGGACGTAGGAGGAGAAGGCGCGGTTCGGGACGAGCAGCACCCCGGCCGACCGGAGCCGTTCCTGCTCGGCGGGGCGCAGGAGGTCGGCGAACGCCCCGTACGTCCAGACGTCGTCGACGCACCCTCGACGCCGCTCGCCGTCGGGTCCCCGGAGGGTCCGGAAGTACTGCGCGTACGTCGCGTCGCGCCCGGCCTGGGCCAGGACGAGGGTCGAGAGCCCCTCCGTCACCGCCCCGTCGGCGATGTCGAGCGCCGAGTGGGAGCCGACGGCGCCGACGACCGGGCGGTCCGGGTATCGTTCGAGAAGGGCGCGGGCCTCCGCGGTCGAGAGCCCCATCGTCGGAGGCAGAGTCGGTTCTACTTAAGGGCTCGGGCGACCCGCTCGGCGGAGATCGGCAGCTCGAGCACGTGCGCGCCGCACGCGTCGCGCACGGCGGAGGCGATCGTCGCGGGGACGGGGATGATCGGCGGCTCCCCGACGCCCTTCGCCCCGAACGGTCCGGCGCCGGGCGACCCTTCGACGAACCCGACCTCGATCGGCGGCACCTCCCCCAGCGTCGGGATCCGGTAATCGAGGAGGCCCGGGTTCAGGAGGCGGCCGTCGTCCGACCAGAGCGCCTCCTCCGTGAGGGCGGTCCCGAGGCCCATCACGACCCCGCCCTCGACCTGCGCGGTCGCCGTGGGCCGATCGACGACCACCCCGGCGTCCTGGAACGCCGCGTACCGCACGACCCGGACGGCTCCGGTCTCGCGGTCCACCGCGACCTCCGCGACGTGGGCCGCGCCCGTGAAGTCGGTGTACGCGTAGAACGTCCCGTCGACCACGAGCCGCTCGTCGATCGTCCCGGACTTCCCGTAGTGCCGGCCGAGCGCGACGACCCCACCCGCCGCCCGCTCCTCGGGCGTCAGCAGGTCGGCGACCGGCCGCTGGGAGGTCCCGACCGCGACCGAGATCCCGCCCGGGCCCGCCACGAGCCGCGAGTCGCCCCGGACCCCCGCGCGCTTCCCCAGGGTGCGGGTCAGCTCGGCGACGGCCCCGTCGATCGCCCGGCCGAGCGCGCCGACCGTCCGACTCCCGTAGACCCCCGAGTCGAACGGGGCGACGGACGTGTCCCCGTAGACGACGCGGATGCGGTCGCGGGGGAGGCCTGTCGACCGCTCGGCGACCGCGACGAGACCGACGAGCACGCTCCCGCTCCCGATCTCCCGCTCGCCGACCTCGATCGTGAGGTCGTCCGGTCCCAGGCGCACGCGCGCCTCGCCGCCGGCGCCGGTGCTCGTCGACCAGAAGCCGACCGCCACCCCGACCCCGTGGCCGGGCGGCGCGGCGGCCCGCCATCGCCGGGCCGTCTCGCGCGCGCGGTCGAGCGCCGTCCCCAGGCCGAACGACGTGACCGCCTGGCCCATCGGCGTCGTGTCGCCGTCGCGCCAGAGATGGTCCGCCTTGAACTCGACCGGGTCGATCCCGAGCGTCCGCGCCACCGACTCCAGATGCGACTCCACGGCGAACGCGCACTGCGGGGCGAACGGGGCCCGATGGGGTCCGAACGGGGGCTTGTTCGTCCGCACGGCGAACCCCTCGACCTCGAACGAGGGGGTCCGGTACGGCCCGAGCAGGAACCCGATCGAGTAGCCGGTCGCGAAGTCTCGGCCCGGGAGCGACGCGCCCGAGTCGAGCAGCAACCGGACCCGACGCGCCACGATGCGGCGCCCGGAGACCGCCGTCTCCAGGCGGACGACCGCCGGCAACGTCGTCCGGCCGAGCAGGAACTCCTCCCGGTAGCCGAGCGCCAGCCGGACCGGGCGGCCCGCGGCGCGCGCGAGCAGGATCGCGTACGGCTCGAGGAACGAGGCGCCCTTGCCGCCGAAGCCGCCGCCGACCCAGGTGCCGTCCACGACGACGGACCGCTCGGGAAGCCCGAGGATCGAGCCCACGTCCTCCCGGACCCCGAACGGGCTCTGGGTCGTGGTTCGGACCCGGGCGATGCCGCCGACGAACTCGGCCACGCACGCGTGCGGCTCGAGCGCGACCTGATGGACGCTCGCCGTCCGGTACGTCTCGCGAACGACCGTCTCCGCCGAGCGGAACGCGCCCTCGACGTCGCCGCGTCGCGCGTGGACGTGCGCGACGACGTGGGGCGAGTCGGCGGCCTCCGATCCCGGCCACTCGGGGAACAGGGCCTCCAGGTCGCCGACCGCCGGCGCCGGCTCGACCCCGACTCGGACGAGGGCCGCGGCGGCCCGCGGCGCGCGCGAGCAGGATCGCGTACGG
>JASHVP010000184.1 GCA_030044475.1 Thermoplasmata archaeon
GGGAACCTCGGCGTCGTCCTGGGCGCGACGTTCTCCGACGCGTTCCGGGCCGCCCGGTCGACGCTCGGGAACGGGATCCCGATCCTCGTGCCGGGGATCGGGGCCCAGGGGGGGTCGCTCGCCACGGCCGTGCGAGAGGGCGTGGACGCGCACGGCCGGGCGCTGCTCGTGAACGCCTCGCGAAGCATCCTCTACGCATCCGCAGAGACGAACTGGAAGCGCGCCGCCGCCACCGAGGCCGAGCGGCTCAAGGTCCAGATCAACCAGCTGCGCGCAGGCGTTCGTACAGCCTGAGCAACTGGCCGGTCACCGTCGCGAGACCGTACCGTTCCTCGGCCCGACGCCGGGCGGCGGCCCCCATGCGGCGGGCGAGCTCGGGGTCGTCGAGCACGGTCCGGAGCTTGTCCGCGAGGTCGGAGGCGATGAGCGGCTCGACGAGCAGCCCTTCGCGGCCGTCGTCGATCACCTCGCGCACGCCCGGCACGTCGGCGACCACGACCGGGACGCCCATCGCCATCGCCTCGACCGCCGCGAGGCCGAACCCCTCCAGCCGGTTCTGCGACGGGAAGACGAACGCCAGCCCGAGCGAGAGGTACCGCGGCAGGTCGTCGTCCGAGACGTTCGGACAGAAGCGGACCCGGTCCGACACTCCCTGGCGGCGAGCCTCCGCGATCAGGTGGGGGAGCCGCGGCCCGGCGCCGATGACGACCAGCACGACGTCCGGCGGCAGCTGCCGCAACGCCTCGAGGATCACGTCGACCCCCTTGTGCGGGACGAGGCGGCCGGTGAACACGAGGACGCGCCGACCGTCCAAACGCAGCTGGGCCCGGAGGTCGTCGGCCCGGATCCCCGGCCGGAACCAGTCGAGGTCGACGACCGACGGGATGATCTCGAGCGGGAGGCCCCGAAGGCCAGCGGAGGTCACCCCGTAGCTCCGGGTGTGGACGATCACGCGGCGGACGCTCCGCAGCGTCGGAGGGAGGAACGTCCGCTGGTAGATCCCGGTCAGGATCTGGCCCATCCCCTCGAGGTACAGGTCGCAGTGATAGGTCAGGCAGACCGGGACCCCCCCGGATTGGAGCGCCCGGGTCGCGAAATACGACGTGAGGGGCGGAGGGTAGTGGAGGTGGACGACGTCGGCGGGCACCTCCCGGACCGAGCGGCCGGTCCCGTAATCGACCGGCGTCTTGAACGCGACGCCCAGGGTCTTCGCCCGGACGATGCGGAAGTCGCCGGACCGTTCCTCCGCCGGTAGGCTTCGCTCGTAGCGCGAGGTGACGACCGTGACCTCGTGCCCCTCCCGGGCGAACGCGCGGGCGAGGGTTCGGACGTGAGATTCGACCCCCCCGGCGTGAGGGTCGAAGAACGGGGTCACCTGAACGATCCGCACGGCTCGCGGGGGTACCGCGGTCCTCCCCTTAACCGCCCGCGGTGCCGGCGGACCGGGCCGGCTACGCCGCCGTGGCGTCGCGGCCGCGGGTCGCTCCGATCGGCGACGACTCGCGGCCCTGCAGCAGCGCGTCGGGCGGCAGCGTCGAGATCTCGATGCCGTGCATCGCCTCGCCGAGGCCGGACGAGACTCGGGCGAGCACCTCGGGGTCGTCGAAGTGGAGCGACGCCTCGACGATCGCGCGGGCGACCTTCATCGGGTGCTGCGCCTTGAAGACCCCGCTTCCCACGAAGATCCCGTCGACGCCGAGCAGTCGGCACAGGGCGGCGTCGGCGGGCGTCGCGATCCCGCCGGCGGCGAAGTTGACGACCGGCAGCCGGCCCATCGACCGGACCTCCAGCACGAGCGACTCGGGCACCCGCTCCTGCTTCGCCCACTGGGAGAGCTCCTTGCGGGGCAGCTTCGCGACCTGGGCGACCTCGGAGTTGACCTGCCGGATGTGCCGGACCGCCTCGACGACGTTGCCCGTGCCGGCCTCGCCCTTCGTCCGGATCATCGCGGCCCCCTCGTCGATCCGACGCAGCGACTCGCCGAGGTTCCGCGCGCCGCAGACGAACGGCACCTTGAACGCCTTCTTGTCGACGTGGAGGAATGGGTCCGCCGGCGTGAGGACCTCGGACTCGTCGATCATGTCGACGGCGAGCGACTCCAGGATCCGGGCCTCGGCGGTGTGGCCGATCCGGCACTTCGCCATCACCGGGATCGAGACCCGCTCCTTGATCTCGCGGACCTTGAGCGGGTCCGCCATCCGCGCGACGCCGCCCGCGGCCCGGATGTCCGCCGGGACGCGCTCCAGCGCCATCACCGCGACCGCCCCGGCCTCCTCGGCGATCGCCGCTTGCTCGGCGGTGGTGACGTCCATGATCACCCCGCCCTGTTGCATGCGGGCGAAGCCCCGCTTCAGGAGGTCGCTGCCGAAACGGAGCTTGGGGGGAGCGTTCGCCATGGACGCGCGCCGCAACACTCGGGCTCCGTATAAGACGGTCGGTGGAGGCCGCGACCGGCCAACGTTTAATCGTCCCAATCGTTGGGCCCTCCGCAGGGGGAGCTGGACCACCGGCTGAGAGGACGGGGACCGCCCCGTCGACCCCACGAACCTGTCGGGATAATGCCCGCGAAGGGACCGCGATGTGCAACCTGAAGGACCTCTCGGCCGACCGGCCGCCGGGATGACGGCGGAGTCGTCCCGGCTCCGTCGGCCCGGTCGACTCGGCCGGGCGTTCGTCGCGGTCGCGATCGCCACCGTCGTCGTGCTCGGAGGGTTCGCGCTCGCCGAGTACGTCGCGAACGACCTCGGCGGAACGACCCTCGTGATCTACACCTATCCGAGCCTGTTCAACGGGACCGACTGCAACGTCCCGTACGCGGGGAGCGTCTTCGCGCCGTTCGAGTCGGTGCACCACGTCCACATCGACGTTGAGTGCCCGTCCGGGACGCTCGTCAACACGCTCCTCGCCCAGGCCAACGCGCCGACGGCCGACCTCGTGATCGGCCTCGACGAGATCACGACCCCGGAGGCCGAGGCGGCGCATCTCCTCGTGCCGTACGCCCCGCCGGCCCTCGCCAACGTTCCCTCCGACCTCGTCGCCGAGCTCTCCCCGGACGACGGGGCGGTCCCGTACGAGTGGGGGTACCTCGCGATCGACTACGCGAGCGCGTTCGCCGCCGCCACCGACGGAGCGGTGGCGCATGCGACCCTCCCCGACTTCACGGAAAACAGCAGTTGGGCGCGGCAGCTCGTCGTCGAGGACCCCTCCCTCGACATCACCGGCGAGGAGTTCCTCGCGTGGGAGGTCGAGTACTACACGCACGTGCTCCACGAGAACTGGACCGACTTCTGGACCGGGGTGAAGGGGGCCCTCCCTCCGCCCGCCCCCGACTGGGGGACGGCGTTCGGCGAGTTCATGGACGCCCCGGGGCAGAACGAGATGGTCGTCAGCTACTCGACCGACCCCGCGTACGCCGCGTACTACGGGGAGGCGGGCGCCTTCAACTCGACGGTCTCGTGGTGGAACGGCACCGCCTACGGCTGGCGGACGGTCTACGGCATCGGCATCGTGAGCGGCACGCGCCATCTCGCGCTCGACGAGGAGTTCGAGAACTGGTTCCTCAGCGGAGCGGTCCAGTCGGTGATCCCCACCACGGAGTGGGAGTACCCCGCGAACTCCACGATCGCGGTGCCGCCGGTCTTCTCGGCCGCGATCGATCCCGCGTCGATCGTCCCGCTCAACGATGAGACGACGCCGTCCGCGCTCGCGGGCGCGCTTCCCGGCTGGGTGGAGACGTGGCTCGCGATCTTCTCGTAGCCGCGGCGGTGCGGTGGCGGGGGACGCTCGGCGTCGTCCCGATCGTCACCTTCGTGGTCCTGTTCGGCTTGCTCCCCGTCGCGGTCCTGTTCGCGACGACCGTCGCCGGGGCGGGGGGGGCGGCCGGCGTCGCCGCCGTCGCCTCGGATCCGCTCGACCAGCGGTCGGTCGTGAACTCGCTGATCCAGGGCGGACTCTCGGCGGGGTGCGCGGCGGCGGTCGGGTACCCGGCAGGGGTCTTCCTCGGGCGCTACTCCTGGCGGGGCCGGTCGGCGGTCCGGGGGTTCCTCCTCGTTCCGTTCCTCTTGCCGAGCCTGGTCGTGGTCCTCGGCGTCCTCGACCTGTTCGGGCCGTCGGGGCTCCTCTCGGGCCCGATCCCCGTCCTGGGCGTCTTCGCGGGCGGAACGCCCGCGATCGTCGCGGCGAACCTGTTCTTCAACGTCCCGATCGTCGTCCTCTTCACCGCCGCCGGATGCGAGGCGGCCGCGCCGGAGCTCGAAGAAACGGTCGCCACCCTCGGGGGCGGTCCGTTCCGGGCGTACCGCGATGCCTGGGGGCCGCCGACGTGGGTCGGCGGGGCGGTCGGCGGTCTGCTCACGTTCCTGTTCTCGGCCCTCTCGTTCGCACCCCCTCTGCTGCTCTGCGGGACCCGGTGCTACACCGTCGAGGCCCGGATCTACTCGCTCGACCAGGTGCTCCTCGCGCCGGACGCGGCGGGCGTCCTCGCCCTCCTCGCGGTCGGCCTGTTCCTCGTCCCGACGCTCGCGTACCTGGTCCTGCTGGGGCGGCTCCGGGTCCGGTCGTCCCAGCGCCGACGCTCCCCGCGACCCGCCGACCTGCGGTCCCCGGCCATCGCGGCGCTGGCGGTGGTCGCGGGAGCCGTGACGGTCGCCGAGGGGGCGTTGCTCGCGGCCATCCTCGCCCGCACTCTGGTGCCGGTCGGGGGCGGAGGGGTCGGGAGCGCATGGGCGACGCTCTTCTCCCCGGCGACCGCGACCCGACTCGGCCTCCCCGTGGGCGCGGCGGTCGGGAACACGCTGTTCTTCGCCACGGCGGCGAGCCTGCTCACGGTCCTGCTCGGCCTCGGGGCCGCCCACGTCGTCGCCCGTCGTCCGCGTCGAGGGATCCTCCTGGGCCTGATCCTGTTCGTCCCGCTGCTCCTCTCTCCGGTGGTGCTCGCGTACTCGCTCGCCGAGTTCTGGCGCCCGCTCCTCGGCGGGGCGCCGAACGTTTGGCTGCTGATCGTGCTCAGCCAGACCGTCCTCGCCCTCCCGTTCGCCGTGCAAAGCCTCACGCTGCCGCTGGCCGGCCTCTCGCCGGCGGCGAGTGACTCGGCCCGATGCCTCGGCGCCAGCCCCTGGGTGGCCTATCTCGACGCGGACCTTCCCCGGGCCCGAGACGGCCTCCTGACCGCCGGGCTGTTCGCGTTCGCCCTCGGCCTGGGCGAGTTCACCGCGACGTTCTTCCTCGTCACTCCCCAGTTCACCACGTTGCCGGTCGCCCTCTACGGGCTGACGGACGCTCGGGCCTTCCCGATCGCGGACGCGGCGGCCGGACTGCTGCTCCTCCTCAGCCTCGCCGTCTTCCTCGCCCTCTCGGTCGGAGGCCGACGTGTCGAGCTCTGACCCGGTCCTCCGAGTCGAACGGCTCGCGAGCGCGTGGGACGGAGTGCCCGTCCTCCGCGACGTCTCGTTCGACGTCGCCCCGGGCGAGCTGCTGTCGCTGTTGGGCCCGAACGGAAGCGGGAAGACGACGCTCCTCCGATGTCTCGCCGGGCTCGAGCGGCCGACCTCGGGCGAGGTCTGGGTGCGCGGGACGAACGTGAGCCGGTGGCCGACCCACCGTCGCGGGATCGGCTGGATGTCGCAGGAACCGGCGCTGTTCCCGCACCGGTCGGTCCTCGAGAACGTCGCGTACGGCCCTCTCCTCGCTCGGCGTTCGGAGGGGGACGTCCGGGCGGAGGTCGGACGGCTCCTCGAGCTGCTCCGGCTCGTCGGGTTCGAGGACCGCCGCCCCGACCAGCTCTCCGGGGGCGAGCGGCAACGGGTGGCGCTCGCCCGGACCCTGGCCGCCCGGCCGACGCTGGTCCTGCTCGACGAACCGTTCGCCTCCATCGACGTCGAACTGCGCTCCGGACTCCGAGCCGAGTTCCGCCGCGTGCTCCGCGAGCTCGGGATCGCCGCGATCCACGTGACCCACGACCGGGAGGAGGGGCTGTTCCTGGGGGACCGCGTGGGACTGCTGTTCGACGGCCGCCTCGAACGACTCGGTCGGCCCCGGGAGGTGTACGAACGACCCGACTCCGTCCGATCGGCCCGGCTCCTCGGGTACAACGTCTGGCGGGAGGCCGGGGGACCGATCGCCGTCCTCCCGCGCCACGTGCGGATCGGGCCGGCCGGGACCGGTCGACGACCGGCCTCGATCGTCGCCGCCGGCGACACCGGCGCGGAGTCCCTCACGATCGTCGCGCTGGCGGACGGCTCGCGGCTCGAGGTGCGGAGCCCGGACCCCGTCTCGGGCGCCCGGACGGTGGGGGAGCCGGTCGGCATCGACTGGGCGGACGCCGTCGAGTTGCCGGAGCCGCCGGCCCCCGCCAAAGAGCCCAAGAACGGTCGCACGCTGCGAGGACCATGAACCCCACCCACCCCCTGCGGGCCGCCGAGTCCGTCTCTCTCGCCGGAACGCCGACGACCGTCGTCCGCGTCGAGCGGGTGGACGGCGTCGACGCGTCGCGGTTCGCCCGACGTCCGCGGACCGTCCGGGTCCTCCTCGAGAACCTGGTCCGGCACTTCGACCCCCGCTCCGCGGACGTGGCCGCGATCCGGTCGCTGGCGAACGGCGGGCCCCTCGCCGACTCGGTCGAGCTCCCGTTCTACCCGGAGCGCGTGCTGCTCCAGGATTTCACCGGGATCCCGGTGCTCGTCGACCTCTCGACGCTCCGCAGCGCGGCGGCCGGCGCGGGGCTGGAGCCCGAGCGGATCAACCCCACCGTGCCGGTGGACCTGATCGTCGACCACTCCGTGCAGGTCGACAGCTACGGATCGCCCCGATCGCTCACCATCAACCTCGACCGCGAGTACGAGCGCAACCACGAGCGCTACCAGTTCCTCCGGTGGTCGAAGGAAGCGTATCGGAACCTGCGCATCGTCCCTCCGGGGAACGGCATCTGCCACCAGGTCAACCTCGAGCATCTGGCCCACGTGGTCGTGGCCCGCGACGTGGGAGGCCCGGTCGCGTACCCGGACACCCTGATCGGGACCGACTCCCACACCACGATGGTGAACGGCGTCTCGGTCCTCGGGTGGGGGGTCGGCGGGATCGAGGCGGAGGCCGTGCTGCTGGGGGAGCCGTACTTCCTCGGGCGCCCGACGGTCGTCGGGGTCGAGCTCCAGGGCGCGTTGCCGAGCGGGGCGACCGCGACCGACCTGGTCCTGACCGTGACGCGCCGGCTGCGCGAGAAGGGGGTCGTCGACAAGTTCGTGGAGTTCTTCGGACCGGGGGTCGCGCACCTCTCGGTGCCCGACCGGGCGACGATCTCGAACATGTGCCCGGAGTTCGGCGCGACGGCCGGTCTGTTCCCCATCGACGCGGCGACGATCGACTACCTCCGGGCGACCGGCCGGCCGGACGGCGCGGTCCGACGCGTCGAGGAGTACGCGCGCGCCCTCGGACTCTGGGGGTCGCCGGCGCCCGGCGCGATCGACTACGACGAGCTCCTCCCGATCGACCTGGGCACCATCGTCCCGACGATCTCCGGACCGAAGAATCCGGAGGAGAGCGTCGCCCTCGGCGAGGCGCCCGCGTCGTTCCGCACGGCTCTCCGAGCGTATCGGGCCGCGCACCCGCGACCGCCCCCGAGCCCGGCCGCGGGGGGCGCTCTCGAGGACGGGGCGGTCGTGATCGCCGCCATCACGAGCTGCACGAACACCTCGAACCCGTCCGTGATGGTCGGGGCCGGGCTGATCGCCCGGCGGGCCGTGGAGCTCGGGCTCACGGTGCCGCCGTACGTGAAGACGTCGCTCGCCCCCGGATCGAAGGTCGTGACCGCGTACCTCGAGCGGGCCGGGCTCCTCGGGCCGCTGGACGCCCTCGGATTCGAGCTCGTGGGCTACGGGTGCACCACCTGCATCGGGAATTCCGGTCCGCTCCCGCCCGAGGTCGATCGGGAGGTCCGGGCCGGAGACCTCGTGGTCGCCGCCGTCCTGAGCGGGAACCGGAATTTCGAGGCCCGGATCCACAACCAGGTCCGCGCGAACTACCTGGCCTCGCCGATGCTCGTCGTCGCCTACGCGCTCGCCGGGAACGTGCAGCGCGACCTGACCCGCGAGCCGATCGGACGGTCGAAGGACGGTCGCGACGTGTACCTCCGGGACCTCTGGCCGACGCCCCCGGAGATCGCGCGGATCGTGGGCGCGAGCCTCGACCCCGCGATGTTCACCGAGAAGTACCGTGCGATCGAGGTCGGCGATTCCCACTGGGAGGAGCTCTCCGTCCCCCCGGGCGTCCAGTACCCCTGGTCGCCGTCGTCGACCTACCTGGCCGAGGCGCCGTACCTCCACCTGCCGCCGCCGATGCTCCCGGTGGAGGGCGCGCTCACGAGCGGCGCCCGGGCGCTCGCCGTCCTCGGCGACCAGGTGTCGACGGACCACATCTCGCCGGCCGGCGAGATCCCCGCCGACTCGCCCGCCGGACGGTACCTTCTCGACCATGGGGTCCCCGTCTCCGAGTTCAACACCTACGGCGCCCGCCGGGGCCACCACGAAGTGCTCGTCCGCGGGACGTTCGCGAACGTCCGGCTCAAGAACGCCCTCGCGGCCCCGAAGGAGGGAGGGTTCACCGTTCACCTCCCGTCGGGGGAGCCGATGACGATCTACGACGCCGCCGAGCGGTACCGGTCCGACGGGGTCCCACTGCTCGTGTTCGCGGGCCGCAGCTACGGCCAGGGAAGCTCGCGGGACTGGGCCGCGAAGGGGCCGCGCCTGCTCGGCGTCCGCGCGGTCGTGGCCGAGAGCTACGAGCGGATCCATCGGATCAACCTGGTCGAGATGGGCGTGCTGCCGCTGCAGTACGCGCCCGGGACCTCGGGGCGGACCCTCGGACTCACCGGTCGGGAGTCGTTCGCGCTCCGCCTCGCCGATGGGACCGACCTCGCGCCGAACGCGCGGGTGGAGCTGACGGCGACGCGTCCCGACGGGTCGGAGGTCCGCGCCGAGACCGTCGCGCGCCTCCACTCGGCGATCGAGGTCGACTACTATCGCGCGGGGGGCGTGCTCCCGTACGTCATGGCGGACCGGTTCGCCCGCTAGTGCCGGAACCGGTAACCGAGTTTCACCTTTGAATCGGTAGTACTTTCCGGGGGAGGCGTTCCCCTCCCCATGCTCCGCGTCCGCGAGCTCCCCCTCCCCGAGAGCCACTACGTCAGTCGGCTGACCCGCACCACCCGGGACGCCACCGTCCGCACGCGGGCGATGATCGTGCTACACTCGATGCAAGGGTTCTCTCCGCCGAAGATCGCCCGCATGGTCTACTGGTCTCCCGCCTGGGTCCGACGGGTCATTCGGGACTTCAATCGCCTGGGGACGGCCGCGCTCTACCCGAATCGGGCGGGCGGTCGTCCGCCCACGTTCACCAAGCCGATCCGCCAGAAGCTGGTCGACCTCGCTCTCTCCCGTCCCCGGGACCACGGGATGCCCCTCCAGACCTGGTCGCTCGAGCGACTGAAGACGGCGGCCATCCACGAAGGGATCGTCGAGTCGATCAGCGAGGAGAGACTCCGTGAGATCCTCCACGAGGAGGCGGTCAGTTTCCAGGCCGTCAAGACATGGAAGAAGTCCAACGACCCGAAGTTCGACTCGAAGGTCCGACGGCTGAGGACACTGACCAATCGGGAGCACAACCCCCCGATCGTGGTGGCCGCCGATGAGATGGGTCCGCTGTCGCTCAAACCCTACGGAGGTCGCACCTGGGCTCGGTCGGGGCACCCCGACCGGGTCCGTGCGACCTACAAGAAGACCCTCGGGACACGCTACCGGTTCGGGATGTACGACTACTACCACGACCAGATGGACGGGTTTCTCTCGCCGTCCAAGCACACGCGGGTGTGGCGACGATTCCTACGGTTCGTGAGGGCGCACTACCCACAGGGCGGTCGGATCGATCCGATCAACGACAACCTCTCGACCCACTGGACCGAGAGCGCGCGGGCCACGGCCCGCGCGCTGAGGATCACGATGGTCCCCACGCCGACGAACGCCTCGGAGTACAACCCCATCGAGGCCCACTTTGGGGAACTGAAGGACCGGGGGCTGACCGCCTCGGACTACCCGAGCTGGCGACACCTCGCGGCCGCCGTCCACCCGGCGATCGACTACCGAAATCGAAACGCCTCACCGAAGGTCCACAGAGTCAAACGACGTTTGTGGGTTCGGCACTAGGCGCGCCCGCGTCGCCGACGGGGGGCCGCGTCCAGAGCGCGAGGGCCTCGACCTGGTGGTACGTGTGCGTCGCGTCGCCGATCCGGGAGCGGACCGTCGCGACGGCCCGGGCCAGCGGTTCGGCGGGCACGTCGAGGTAGTGGCGGGAGGCCCGCCGTTCGATCATGTCGAGGCGGCGGACCGCCGGTTCGGTGACGTCCTTCTCGACCACGACGACCAGCTGGTCCGGCGGCAGCTTCGCCAGCAGTTCCGGTTCCCGTTCGCGCGGGCCGCGTCCGCGGCGTTCGGGCAGGACGACCCCCTGCGCCCGGAGCTCCTCGTTCACCAGGCGGCGGGGATCGGGGTCGGCCCCCGGCGCCCGCCGGCGCCGGTTCGGGTTCACCAGCGCGAAGGCCCCGACCCCCGCCACGCGCGTGGCCTCGGCGAGCGCGGCCTCCGCGCGGTCGAGGACGTGGAGCACGTGCACGAACAAGGTCGCGTCAAAGGCCCCGTCGGAGAACGGCAGGTGATAGGCGCTTCCCCGAACGAGCTGCCGGACTCCCTTCGCGCGGGCCCGGCTCATCATCCCGAGCGACGGGTCGACCCCGGTCACGGTGAAGCCGCGGGCGGTCAACGGTCCGGCCATCCGACCGGTGCCGACCCCGACTTCGAGGATCGTACGGACGGCCCGCTGCCGGAGTTCCGACGTCACGCGCTCGAGCAGGTCGTCGTCCGGCGGCTCGCGGGTGGCGTCGTAGACCGGGGAGAGCTGCTCGAACGCGCGGGCGGCCTCGCTCGTGGGCACGAGGCCGACCACATCCGCGCGGGCTCTTCTCGTTGGCGTGCGTTCGCGCCGCCTCAGCGGGGGCGCCGGAGGAGCCACCCGACCACGACCCCGACCGCGGCGGCCCCCCCCACGCCGACGAGGAGCAGGGTCGCGCCGTCGGACCCGAGCACGCTCGGCGCCGTCGACGGGCCCGGGATCGGGAGCGCGAGGGCGACCACGTCGGGGTCGGCGGAGACCAGCCCGAGCGAGCCGGAGTACAGGGGGACCGAGACGGTCCCGAGGACCGGGACGGAGCCGACCGCGTCGACCGTGAGGGAGACGGCGTATTCGATCGGCGCAATCGTCGCGACGACGGGTGAGCTCGAGTTCGCCGCGGAGGAGACGTCGAGGAGGAACGTACGGGGGCCGGGGGCGTTCCAGCGAAGGGGCCCGCCGCCGGTCGCGGGGCCGTCGACCGTCGCGTTCGCTTCCACCACCGCGGAGAGATTCAGCTGGACCTGCAAGGGCACGCCGTGGTACGTGTACGTGAGGCCGGGGACCGGCTGATCGTAGAGGGCTCCGATCGGGGGGACGCTCACGTTCGACCGATCGCCGAAGTAGGTGACGGAGAGGTTCGCGCGACTCGGGGTCGACAGGTTCGCGGTCACGCTGGTCGACCCGCCGGGCGTGAGCGACGGGGCGGTCACGGTGAGGGTGGCGGAGAAGGAGAGCGACAGTCCGAACCCCTCGACGGATTGGACGACCTGGAAGGCGAGCGTCTGACGAAGGGTCGGGGTGCCGGCCTCGGTCCGGCTCGCGACCGTGGGCCCGACCGCGACCGTCGACAGGGCGAGCCCGACGACCGCCAGCACCCAAAGCCCCCGCTTCACAGGCGGTGGGCGCGAACCGAGCCGCCCTTATCTCGATACCGAGGACGGCGCGTGGCGTCCGACCCGGCTCCGGTCCACCGCGAGGAATCGCCAGCCATCCTCCACCTCGACCGGCGCCACGACGACGCCGGTCTCGGCGAATCGGATCCGGTGCTCGATGAGGTTGCCGAACACCACGTCGGGGTCGTCTCCGATACGGCGCGACAGTTCGGTGGCGGTCCCCATCCACTCGCCGTCACGGACCAGGTCACGGAGCACCGGGAGGTAGCGGGGGACGACGTCCGTGGCGCGCGTCGAACGGGTCCGTCCTCCGGAGATCGATGCCGAGGGGGCGAGCGGACCGAAGCCGGTGATGCGAGGGTCGTCGCCTTCCGACCACGGGGCCGAGTCGACCGCTCCCGGGAGCTCGTTCGACGTCCCGGGGCGCTCGTCCACCCACAGGTCTTCCACCCGAGGCAGGTCGATGTCCGGGTCCATGACCCGCGCCTCGACGATGCGGACGAAATCCTCGATGTCCCGGTCGGGAACGGGACGGAGGTTCCGTCGCATGCGGAACCGGTCGAGCGCGCCGCGGAGTTCGGGGCTGGGGACGGCGAAGCGACGGGTCCCTTCCCCGTCCTTGAGCACCACCCACGGAAGGCCGGAAGGGCCCCGGCAGAGCCGGAGGCCGGCGGCGGTGACGAGGTCCCGGTACAGTTCGTGGG
Source organism: Thermoplasmata archaeon (assembly GCA_030044475.1). Lineage (GTDB taxonomy): Archaea > Thermoplasmatota > Thermoplasmata > Lutacidiplasmatales > UBA184 > Lutacidiplasma. The sequence continues at coordinate 12,530 of JASHVP010000184.1, forward strand.
CGGGCGGTCCTCCGAGGGCTCCGATCGGAGGCGTCCACTCGGGGGTGCTGCGTCGGCTCAGGTCCCGGATCCGTACGTCCCCGCCGCCGTCCGCCATCTCCCGGTCCGGGGGACGGCGGCGGCCGTTCCCGCCGCGCTCCCCGACAGCCGCGTTCTCCTCGTCCTTTATCACCCTATCGAACGACAGGAACCCGACGACCGACCCGGGCCCGGAGATCGGCCCGGGAGGTCCGATGGCTTCATCTCCGGAGGACCGGTCCCGCCGACGCTTCATGGACGCGACGACGGAGGCCGGGTCGTGGAACCTCACCAGCCTGGAGCGTACCGCCGAGCGGGTGGTGGGGCCGGACGTCTGGGCCTACATTCAGGGCGGGGCCGGCGAGGAGCGCACCATCGCGAACAACCGGGCCGCCTTCCGTCGGCGCACGCTCCTGCCCCGCGCCCTGGGCGGTCCGGAGACGGTCGACCTGACCACCCAGCTCCTCGGACGCCGGGTCTCCGCACCGTTCTTTGTCGCGCCGATGGCGTACCAGCGGGAGGTTCACCCGGACGGGGAGGGCGCCGTCGCCCGGGCGACCGGCGCCCGCGAGGTGCTCGCCGTGTACAGCACGCTGACGTCGTGCTCGCTCGAGGAGATCTCCGCGTCCGCGCCGGAGGGGCCGCGCTGGTTCCAGCTGTACCCCCAGGCGAACCCGGACGTGAGCCGGGAGCTCGTGCGCCGGGCCGAACGGGCGGGGTACTCGGCGGTCGTCGTGACGGTCGACGTGCCCGTGCTGGGCTCCCGGGACCGCCAGGCGGAGACCGGGTTCGCGTACGAGCGACCGGTGTCGATCGGCAACGGCCCCGGCGTCGAGCACCCTCCGCGACGCCTGGTTCCGAATGGGGCTCGGCTCCGCCTGCCGGCCCCCGGGCGTGTCACCGGGGAGTCGCTCGACGAGATCCGACGCGCGAGCCGGCTCCCCGTCATCGTGAAGGGCCTCCTCGACCCGGACGATGCCCGGGTGGCGGTCGATCACGGCGCGGCCGGCGTGGTGGTCTCCAACCACGGGGGTCGACAGCTCGACGGCGCGCCGGCCTCCTTGGACCAGCTCGCCCGCGTGGTCGGGGCCGTCGGAGGCCGAGCCGAGGTCTACCTGGACGGGGGCGTGCGACGTGGCAGCGACATCGCGATCGCCCTCGCGTTGGGGGCCACCGGCGTCGGGATCGGCCGTCCGATCCTCTGGGCGCTCGCCGCCGGGGGCGAAGCCGGAGTCGGTCGGTACCTCGACCTACTCCGCGATGAGACGGCCAACGTGCTCTCGCAACTCGGCCGGGGCGGCGTCCGCGAATTGGGAGCCGCCCTCGTGGGGGGCGGGCCGCCCTCGGACGGGCGGTGACCCCGCGGATGCCCCGCGTCAAGCGCTCCCGACCTCCGGCGGGTCGCTCCGCCGGGCCCCGATCGGCCAGTGAATGGGTGCGGTGGCATCGACAGTACGGGTCGAGCGGGAGCCTCGGCCGGCGGCTGGCCGTCGTTCAACGGTTGATCCGTTCGGAACTCGCCCGACGGGGGCCGGGGCCGCTCCGGGCGGTCAGCCTCTGCGCTGGGGACGGGCGGGACTTATTGGGAGCCATCGCGTCCTGGCCCGGCCGCTCGGACCTCGTCGCCCGACTCGTCGACCGGGACCGGACCCTGATCGCCCGGGGCACGCGACGGCTCGCACGGATGGGGCTCGCGCGCGTCGAGTTCGTCCCGGGGGATGCGGGCCGCACCACCTGCCTCGAAGGAGCCGTGCCCGCTGATCTCGTCCTGCTCTGCGGCATCTTCGGCAACGTCTCCGACGCGGACGTCCGCCGGACCGTCCAGCACGCTCCGGAGCTCTGCGCTCCGGGCGCCCTCGTGATCTGGACGCGGGGGCGGTTCGCGCCGGACCTGACTCCCTCGATCCGGGAATGGTTCGCGCGGGCCGGATTCGACGAGGTCGCGTTCGTCTCCATCCCCGGGTCCACCGCCTCCGTGGGAGCGCACCGGCTGTCCGCGTCGCCCCGACCGTACCGGCGGGGAGTGCGGTTGTTCCGCTTCCTGCCGGCGGGTGCACGGCCGTCCGATCGCGCCCGATCCCTCCGGACGGGGAATAAACGGGCCGTATCTCCCCCGAAGAAAGATACCCCCCGGGCCTCTATCGGGGAACCATGAGCGGTTCGGGGTCGATCCCCGGCGGCCGAGCCCCGGTGCGACTCGGCGCCCCCCGCCCGCGCACGGTCGTGCTCGTGGGCGCCGTCGCGCTGATCGCGACGCTGGTCGCGTCCGCCGGGAGCGCGGTCGGCTTGGCGGGACACGGGTCCGTCCCGGTCTCGACCTCGGTCCCGGGACCGTCCGCTCCGTCGGTCGTGCCCGCGCACCGGCTCGCGACGGTCCCGCTCTCGTCGGGCTCCGTCCCCACGACCCCCCTGACCGCGACGCCGGCCTGGCTGGCGTACGACCCCGCCGACCAGTCCCTCTACATCGCCGTGCCCCCGTCCAGCGTGGACATCGCGCCGGGGAACGTCGTGGCCCCGGGGTCGCCGCAGGTCAACGTCACCGTGCCCGTGGGACAGGACCCGTTCGGGGTCGCCTATGACGCGGCGACCGGCGACGTATTCGTCACGAACGACGCCTCGAGCAACGTGAGCGTGCTGTTCGGGAACCTGACCGCTCCGATCGCGAGCATCCCCGTCGGCAGCGGTCCGACGGGCGTGGCCTACGACCCGGCGAACGGCTACGTCTACGTCGCCAACAACGGCAGCAACAACGTCTCCGTGATCAACGGGACCACGTTGGACGTCGTCGGATCGGTCGCGGTCGGCAACGGACCGATGGGGGTCGCCGTGAACGCGACCTCGGGCAACGTCTTCGTGGCGGATTCGGGGAGCGACGCGGTGACGACGATCTCCGGTACCTCGGACACGGTGGTCGCGACGGTGGGGGTCGGAAGCGCTCCGTACGGGGTCGCCGTGGACAATGCGACCGGGGACGTCTACGTGACCAACTCCAACTCGGGAAACCTCAGCGTGCTCCCTCCGAGCGGCACCGGCGTGATCGCCACGATCACCACGGTGGGCGGCGGGGCCCTCGAGGGGGTCACCTACGACTGGGACGACGGCTACGTCTGGGCGGCGGACGGGGAGACGGTCCTGATGATCTCGCCCGCGAACGAGTCCGTGGCGGCGGTGGTGCAATTCGACCCGTCCGGCATGGCGTTCGACTCCACGAACGGCAACGTGTGCGGCACGAACACGGCAAACCGCACCCTGGAGTGCCTCGTCGCCGACGACGCCACCGGCGGCGACGAGGGCCTCGTCACCTTCACCGAGAACGGACTCCCGGCGGCCACCGACTGGACGGTCGCGATCGCGGGAGGGGTGCCGCAGCTCGTCCGCTCGAACGAGAGCGAGTTCTCGGTGTACGTCCTGTGGTACTCGTACGAGGGACTGCCGGCGTCGTGGTACGAGGCCCTGCCCACGGGGTCGTACTTTGCGAGCCCCTTTACCGTGACCGCCGAGAGCGACGGGAATCCGGTCGCCCTGTCGGTCAACTACACCACGCAGCCCGGGCTCTATCCGGTCAGCCTGGAGGAGAGCGGCCTCCCGCTCTACGGGCCGGCGGATCCCGGGTGGACCGCGAGCGTGGGCTCGACCCAGCAGAGCTCGAACCAAAGCGCGATGGTCTTCGCGGAGCCGACCGGGACGTACGACTTCACGGTGCCCCCGTATAGCAGCCCGTACTTCGGGACCTACGACCCGAGCCCGTGCAACGGAACGATCGTCGTCGGCACGACCGGCGTCACGCAGTCGATCGCCTTCTCCTCCGGCTCGGCGACGTGCGACCAGGTCGAATTCCTCGCCGCCGGTCTCCCCGACGGGGCCGCGTGGAACGTCACCCTCGCCGGCCTGCGGGAGTTCGCGACCGCCCCGACCGACACCCTGAACTTCACCGAGCCGACGGGGTCGTACTCGTACGCGGTCGGGGCTCCCCCGGGATATCGCGTGACGCCCGCCTCGGGCACGGTCGAGGTCGGGACCGCCCCGGTCCAAGTCGACCTTGCGTTCGCCTCGACCACGCCGACGTACCTGGTGACGTTCGCCGAGACCGGCCTTCCGACCGGCGCGAACTGGAGCGTGCGGGCGGCGGGGTCCACGTACTCCTCGGAGTTCACCACGATCCGTTTCGACCAGGCGAACGGGACGTACCCCTACGCGGTCAACGACGTGGCCGGCGAGTTCTACCCCTCGCCCCAGTCGGGGACGTTCTCGGTCGCGGGAGCGCCGCTCACGATCTCGATCTCGTACACCGCCGCCGCGGGGCTGTACCCGGTCACGTTCGACGAGTCGGGGCTCCCGCCCGACACGTTGTGGGGCGTGGAGGTCAACGGATCGAGCACCACCTCCGCGACCGCGGCGATCAATTTCACGGAGCCGAACGGGACGTACGAGTACGAGGTCGGCCCCGTCGCCGGCTACCTCGCCAGCAGCCCGAACGGGTCGGTGGTGGTGGCCGGACTCGCGATCGCGGTCCCGGTCGACTTCGCCCCGGCGTCGACCTCGGTCTACGGCGTCGAGTTCTCGGAGACCGGGCTCGCCGCGGGAACGGCCTGGGGGGTCTCCGTCGCCGGCGGGGCCCCCGTCCTCGCGAACACCTCGGCCTTCACGCTGAGCGAGCCGAACGGCAGCTACTCGTACACCGTCGTCCCCGTCGCCGGCTACAATGCGACGCCCTCCGAGGGCTCGTTCGTCGTGGCGGGCGCGTTCCAGTCGGTCGACGTGGAGTTTGCCGTCACCAACGTCAGCCCGGCCCGCTACGCGGTCGTCATCGAAGAGAGCGGTCTTCCGGCGAACACGACGTGGACGGCGACCGCTCGGGCCACCGCGAGCGGGGTCCTCGTCACGAACTCGACCAACGGGACGCTGGTCGAGCTCGAGCTCACCAACGGCACCTGGTCGCTGTCGGTGGAGACGGCGGCCGGGGTCCCCGGCTCCCTCACGCTCTCGAACCTGACGGTCCGGGGGACCGTGCCGACGGCCGTCGTCGCCACCTTCGCGCCGACGACGACCGGGCCCCCGCCGCCGAACGACGAGACCCCGATCGTGATCTTGGAGACGCTGGGGATTGGGATGGGGTTGGGCGCGGCGACGCTCGCCGTGGTGCTCCTGGTGCGTCGGCGACAGAAGCGCCCGCCGGTCCCGCCCGAATGGACTCCGTGAGCCCGGCCCGCGGACCCGAGGTCCGACCCCGCCCGCACCGCGCACGGCCCACGCCGGGAAAGACCCCGAGCGTGGCGGCGGGACGGACTACGGGGGGGTGAGCGGCGCCCCGCACCGCTGGCAGAACTTCCCGAGGGCCGGATTGATGCCCCCGCACCGGGGGCAGTAGACCGTTCCGCTCGCGAGCGAGCCGCCCCCACCGGCGGTGACGGCGGCCTCGTGGAGCGCGTCGCCGAGCTTGACGTAGGCGATGAGGTAGAGAATTCCGCCGAGGATCGAGAGCGTGACCAGCGAGAGGATCCCGAAGATCAAGGTCGGGGTGCGGGCCGACCCATAGTCCCCGTCCGCCGTCGGGCGGTACGAGAAGAGCAGGATGAGGACCCCCCACACGGCGCCGACGGCCGCGACGGCGAGGAGGAAGATTCCATGGAACCGGTGGTTGCCCGGGAGAACGGCGAGCGCGAGGATCCCGGCGACCTCCACGAACTGGAGGATCACTCCGACCAGGATCAGGACCCGCGCCGTGTTCCCGCTGCGACGGGACGCCGGGGGGACGCTCACGGTCCCCGCGAGCGGCCGCTCCTACTTCACCTCGTCACCTGGAGACGACCCGTCCGGGGGCCCACCGGATTCGGCTCCCGAGACCGGGGCGCGGGGGCGGAACATCGCGCACTGGAGAACCGGTTGGCGCGGGTACCGTTCGGGGAGCAAGGGGCAGAGGACGAAGACGCTCCTCCGGGTGCGAACGTACGTCGGCGGCGCGGCGCAGCGGTGGCAGAGGGACGACGGATAGGGCAGGTCGCGAGGTTCGGGCGCCGGCCGTTCCCCACCGCCGCGACGGGACGGGTCGCCGATCAGACGAGGCCGTCCTGAAAGTGCATGGACGCGTGACTGCCGTTGCAGAACGGCATGTTCGTGGACGCGCCGCACCGACACAGGGTGACTCGGTTGCGTCGCTCGTACGGTTTCCCATCGGCCGACTCGACGACGACCCCGCCCCGCACCCAGAGCGGTCCGCTGCACCGGAGGGCCGGGTCTTCGACGATCCCGATCGACGGCGGCAGCGTCGGTTCCACGGCCGTTCCGGAGCCCTTCTCGCGAAGGACCAAGCGCCCCGACGGGCAGTGCGAGGCCTCGCGAATCACGAGCTCCCGGATCGTCGGGTCGTCGGTGCGTTCGATCAAGGACCAGATCTTGCCGCCCGGGTCGCAGAAGCGGGCGAACGCGCACAGGGTCTCGGCGTCGCTGAGAACGTGGGTCGGCCCGTCGAGGTGCTCCGATTGGCGCTCGAGCGGGCGTCGGGTCGCGGTCTCCTTTCCCTCGAACCCCACGCGGAGGTGGGAGTTGTCGCAGAAGGGCTTGTGGCGAGACTGCCCGCACCGGCACAGGTAGTACTCCTGCTCCACGGGGAACCGCCGGCCTTCCCCCCACTCCCAGGACTCTCCCTCGGCATTCGGGGAAATCACCTGGACGGAGAGCGGCACCGACCCGGTCACGCGGTAGGGGCCGTGGGGGCTCACGACGATCCGGGCCGGCGGCTCCTCGGTCAGGGACTCCCTCCGTCGAGGGAGTGCCCCGAGGGCTATGAACCGTTCCATCTCCGGGGAGGCTCCGGGTCCGCCGAAGTGCCGGCAGCGGAACCGGTGGGGCGAGGCCTCGTCCCGAACCGGGCGGACGGGGGGGCGACCCTCCACCGAAGGGGGAAAAGGCGCTCCGTGCTCCGTCCGGTCGAGCGATGTCGCGTCGGCTCGCCGCCATCATGTTCACCGACCTCGTCGGGTTCACCCGGTTGGGGCAGGACGACGAGGAGGCGGCCCTGCGGCTCCGGCGCGAGCATCAGGCCCTGCTCCGACCGATCTTCGGGACGTACGCCGGACGCGAGGTGAAGTCGCTCGGGGACGGCTTCCTCGTCGAATTCCCGAGCGCGGTCGAGTCGGTGCGCTGCGCCGTCGAGATCCAGCGGGCGATGGGAGAGCGGAACGCTCGGGCCGGGCCAGAAGACCGGATGTTGCTCCGGATCGGGATCCATCTGGGAGACATCGTCGAGGAGGAGGGAGGCGACCTCGTGGGCGACGCGGTGAACGTCGCGTCCCGGATCGAGCCCCTCGCCGACCCGGGCGGGATCTGTCTCTCCGCGCCGGTCCACGATCAGGTCCGGAACAAGCTTCCCTACGTCTTCGAGCGGCTCGGGCCGCGGACCCTCAAGAACGTCCGGGAGGCCGTGGAGGTGTATCGAATCGCCGACCCGTCCACGCGGGTCGTCGCTCCGCCGAAGCCGGAGGCGGCCACGACCCACTTTCGACTCGCGGTGCTCCCCCTCGCCAACCTCAGCGCAGAGGCGAATGACGACTTCTTCGCGGACGGGCTGACCGACGAGTTGATCTCCCGGACGGCGCAGCTCGACCGAGTTCGGGTCATCGCGCGGACCTCCGTCCAGCGGTACAAGGGCTCGCCGAAGACGATCCGCGAGGTCGGGCAAGAGCTCGACGTCGGCGCCGCGCTCGAGGGAAGCGTTCGGAAGGCGGGAGATCAACTGCGCATCGCCGTCCAGCTGATCGATGTGCGGAGCGAGTCGAACATCTGGTCGATGCGCTACGACCGACCGCTGGGCGACATCTTCGCGATCCAGGACGACATCGCGGGGCACGTCGCCCGCGCCGTCGCCACCCACCTGACCGGGTCCGCCCCTCCGGGGCCCGTCGCGCGGCCCGACTCCGCGCCGCCCGACACCGCCGACCTGGAGGCGTACGCCGTGTTCCTTCACGGGCGCCAGCTGTTTGCCGAGCGGGGCTCGGTCGAGTCGATCCGGGCGGCGAACTCGCTGTTCGAAGACGCGGTCCGCCGGGACCCCCTGTTCGCCCGAGCCCGCGTCGGGGTCGCGGAGTCGCTTCTCTGGCTCGCGACGGAGGGGCAGGTCCCCTTCCGGGAGGCGGAGTCGCGGGCGCACCGAGAACTGCAGACGGCGCTCGCCCGCAACGACCGAATCGCGGAGGCGCACTCGACGCTCGCCGCGTTGTATCTGGGGACCGACCGGCTCGACGACTGCGAGCGCGAAGCTCGGCGCGCGATGGAGTTGAACCCGAGCCTCGCGGACCCCTACCGGTGGCTGGCCCAGCTCGCCGCCGGCGACGGGGACATCGACGAAGCGGTCCGACTGCTCGACGCGGCCCGTCAGCTCGATCCGACCGACGTGAACATCCTCGCGTTCTACGGCCGGGCCCTGGCGTACTCGGGACGGGAAGCGGACGCCCTCGCGTTCTGGGAGTCGACGATGTCCCGCGTCCGCTTCCGGACCAACGCGAACCTCGCGGAGTACTTCCTCGGAAAGGGGGACCTGCCCCACGCCGAGGAATCGGTCCGCGAGATGGAGCAGATTCGACCGGACAGCCCGTGGACGTTGGTCTACCGGGGACTCGTGGCCGCCCGGAGCGGCGAGACCGACGTCGCGCGACGGAACCTCGAGCGCCTCCACGAGCGGGCGAAGCGGGGCGAGATGCTCGTCTTCTTCATCGGATTCCTGCAGTACGGACTCGGGGACCAGGACGGATTCGTCGCCGCGATGGACCAGGCGCTTCGGCTCGGCGTGCTCCCCCTGCTCGAGCTGACCTACTCGCCGCTCTACGCCGCCGCCCGGGCGGACCCCCGCGTCCAGGACATCCTCGAACGGCAGCGACGACTCCGTCAGAGGCCTCCGTCCGGCGGCGGGGCGTGATTCCCGGTCGACCGGCAGCCTTCCGTGGAGCGTTGCGCGCTCCCGGCCGGAGAACGGAACCGGTCATCGCCCGGACGAGGCATGGACTCGCCGCGGCCATCATCCCAGCACGGCGTACGAATGGTCCGCGACCTGCAACGGGGGTGGAGCGCGGGGGTCGTTCCGCCCGGGCTCGTTCGGTCAGCGGCTGCCAGAATGGCCGCGTCGGGTCGGCGGGACCCATCCCCATGGTGGGGGTGGACCGGGGGTGGTCACTCCCGAGGTCGGGGTCGCCGGCTCCCGTGGGCCCCTCACGAACGCGCTACGATCGCTCCGGGCACACCGTGACCAGCCGCAAGTGGAGAGAGCCGGTCGGGGCGCGGTCCGTCGGCTCTACGTCACGGGCGCGACACGTGCGTGCCGTTCTCCGAGTTTCTCGGGCGCGCCGAGCCGCGCTCGAGAATGGACCCGACCGGGAAGGACCGTTCGCTGGGAAGCGCCCGTGCTGGGATTCGAACCCAGGTCTGAGGCTCCGCAGGCCTCTAGGATAATCCACTGCAGCGGGACGGGGGTTCGACCCCGACCCCGTAGCTACCCCACACGGGCGTGATGCGGGTCACTGCCGGACCGGGGCCGCGAGGGGGGCGCTCTATAAAACATCGGGCGGGAACCGAATCGCGCCGCGCGCCACACTTTATACCGGACCACGCTGCTCGGCGACCGGAAGGGAGAGTCCGACGATGGCCGAGACCGTCTCGACCGACCCGTGGCCTCGGATCGCCGCGCTCCCGATGGGCCGGAAGGTGGAGGTGACGGACGGCCATGGACGCCGCTGGGTCGGCACGGTCGTCGCGCGTCACGAGTTCTCCGGAGAGCGGATCCTTCCCCTCAAGCTCGATAGCGGGTACAACATCGGACTCGCGATCGAGCCCGGATTCGAGTTCCACGATCTGGGCGGCGGGGATCCGACGGAACGCCGCCGAGCCTCGGCACCCCCGGAGACGGCGCCCCGGGGAGGTCCCCACGTCGCGCTTCTGACGACCGGGGGCACGATCGCGTCCCGCGTCGACTACGAGACCGGCGGCGTCCGCCCGGTCCAGGGGGAGCGGGAGATCCTGCGATTCTATCCGGAACTCGAGCGGGCTGGCACGGTCCGGATCGTTCCCGTCTTCGACCGACTGAGCGAGAACATCGCGCCGGACGACTGGGTCGTGCTCGCCGGCCGGGTCGTCGAGGCGTTCCGGGACGGCGCCCGGGGCGTGGTCATCGCGCATGGGACCGACACGCTGGGATTCACGGCGGCGGCCCTCAGCTTCCTCCTGGCGGACCTCCCGGGCCCCGTGGTCCTGGTCGGCGCCCAGCGATCCCCCGACCGCCCCTCCTCCGACGGGAGTTCGAATCTCGCCGCCGCGGTCACGGTCGCACGCTCGGCCCCCCTCGGCGAGGTCGTGGTCGTGATGCACGCCGACCTGTCCGACCGCAAGTTCGCCATCCACCGGGGGACCGGGGTCCGGAAGATGCACTCGAGCCGCCGGGACGCCTTCGAGAGCCGGAACGG
>JASHVP010000185.1 GCA_030044475.1 Thermoplasmata archaeon
GGACGACGCCCGGGTCGAACCCCGGCTCGCGTCCCGCGAAGACCGCCACGTCGGCGGCGGCCAGGGCGCGGGCGAACGTCGGGGCCGTGCGCTCCGGCACGGCGACGACCCCCGGTTCGGCCGGGGCGTCGGCCCCGACGACGATGAGCCGGGCGCCCGGGAAGAACGGCCGGATGCGGCGGAACGCCTCGCGGCTCCGGTCGATCCCGGCGGGCTCCGCTCCGGCGGTCGCGGCGAGCGCCGCGACGACGGGCACGTCGTTCGGGAGCGGGAAGGTCGCGCGCGCGGCCTCCCGGGTCGGGGGCGGGGGGCCGGGGGCGACCGGGGAGGGGACCGTCACGACCCGCGTCGCCGCCAGGCCGTACTCCGCGCGGAGTCGGCGTTCGACCTCGGGATCGTCGACCACGACCCGATCCACGTCCGCGAGCGCCTGGCGCTCCAGGCGGCGGACCGACCGTCGGTCGCGCCAGGTGTCGAGGCGGTCGACGAACCCGGCGGACGTCCGCGCCCCCCGATCGCGTTCGAACGTCGCGAGCTCCAACGCCCGTACGATCCCGACGCTCCGCCGGTGCGGAGGGGTGCGGCCCCCGAGAGCCCCGAGCCCCAACGGGTCGCGGACGAGCGTCGTCGCGTCGGGGCGGAGGTGGCGTCCGGCCCGGCGCGCCCAGTCGGCCGGCTCGGCCGCGGCCCCGGGGCGCGGGACTCCGGCCACGGGGACCCCCACGAGGCCGTCGGGAACCCCCGCGGTGTCGGTTCCCGGGTAGATCACGCGGACGTCCAGCCCCAGGGTCGCGAAGCCGCCCGCGAGCGCCCAAGCCGGGGCCGTCGGGTCGTACGGGTCCGAGGACGGGGGGCCGGTGGCGACGAGGTCCACCGACCGGGCGGCCATCTCGGCGGTTTCAGCGGCGCCCACCCGAAAAGCGTTCCGTCGGACCGGTCGCCTACGGGCGGACGCCGAGAGGCCCGGCGAACGACCGCCCGGCGAGGTCGGCGGCCGGGGTCGCCCCCATCGCCTCGAGGATCGTCGGGGCGACGTCGAGGAGGGTCGGCGCCCCGAGCGACGCGCCGGCCCGGACGCCGTCGCCCGCGGCGATCAGGACCCCGTTCATCCGGTGGGTCCCGGTGCCGTAGAAGAACGACGGGCGGTCCCGGATCAGCGGCGTCTCGTAGCGGAAGTCCATGAACGGCTCGGTCTCCATCCCGTCGACCCGGATCAGCAGGGCCGGGGCCCGGTCCAGGTTCTGGCCCCGGTAGATCGTGCGGGGGTCGAGCACCTCGATCCGGGCGTCCGGGTACCGCCGGAGCCGGCCGCTCAGCTCCCGCACGACCTCGGCCCGGCGCTCCGGCGTCAGGTCGGGGTTGTACGGGTTGAGGTAGATCCCCTCCGGAACCGGGTACGAGTACGCCAGCGTGGTCCGCCAGTCGATCTGGGGGGCGGTCTCCTCGAAAGTGGTGGCGCCGCCGATCGCGCGGCCGACCGGAGCGAACCGCTTCGACCGGAGCAGCTCGGCGACCGGCTTCCCCAGCTTGCGGCCGATCGCGTAGCGCTGCGAGCGGAGGATCGCGCGAGAGACCCAGCGACGTCCCCGGAGCCCGTCCCCGTCGCGGAACTTCAAGAACCCTTCCTGCGCGAGCCAGCGGTTGGTGAGGAAGTCCGACCGTACCGCGCCGTGCCCGTGGTCCGAGACGACGAACGTCAGGGTCGTCGAGCCGCCCTCGCGGAACGCCCGGTCGACCTGCGCGCAGGCGCCGTCGACCGCCTGCCAGAACCGGCGGAGGTCGGCCGGGATCGCGTCGACCGGCCGCGCGAGCTCCGACCACATCTGGTGCTCGATCCGGTCGGTCTCCCGGAAGAGGACGAACAGGAAATCCGGCCGCTCCCGCTGGGCCAAGAGGGCGGCGATCCGGCCCCGCTGCTCGACGGCCCGGGTCGCCGACGCCATCCAGGCGGACCGGTCTCGCCCGCGGAACACCGGCAGCTCGCCCGGGTACGGGCAGCCGAGCGCGCCCTCGATCTGCGACCGGAGGGCCCGCGGGAACGTGTCCGACGCGGTCGAGAAGAACCCGGGGAGCAGGAAGCCGTGGACCGGGTAGCCCGCGTCGATCGGCAGGTTGAGCACCCCGACCTTCGCGCCGGAGCGCGAGAGGGTGTCCCAGAGCGCGGACGCGGGGCGGAACGTGCGGACGATGTGGGATCGTCCCGGTCCGCCGTCCGGCTCCTGGAAGCCGAAGATGCCGAGCTGGCCGGGGTCCCGCCCGGTGGCGAACGAGTACCATGCCGGGATCGTCTTCGCCGGGTAGACCGACGGGAGGACGGACCGTGCGCCGGCGCGCGCGAGGCCCGCGAGGAACGGGAGGTCCCCCGCCTTCGCGAGCGGGTCGAGGAGGTCGAACGTACCGCCGTCCAACCCGAGGACCAGGACGCGGCGGCTCACGGAGGACATTCGAACACCTTGAGGTTCGACAGGAGACGGCGTTGGACCCGGAACCGGCTATAAATCATTTCGTCCCGCTCCCGCCCCGCGGGCGTCACAGCAGGCGGACGCTCTCGAGGTTGTACGGGACCCGCGACTCGACGTTGAACCGCTTGTGGAGGCTGGAGGCGAGGTCGAGCGTCTTCGACTCCTCGCCGTGGTTGAGCAGGATCCGCTGGGGGCGGGGGTCGAGCGAGGCGACGAAGTTCATCAACTGGACCCGGTCGGAGTGGCCGGAGAACCCCTCGATCGTCGCGATGTCGAGGCGGACCGGCACCGACGCCTGGCGGGGGCCGTCCAGGAACGACGCCTCGCTCATCCCCCGCTGGAGCCGCCGCCCGAACGTCCCCTCCGCCTGGTAGCCGACGAACAGGAGGCCGTTCTTCTCGTCGGGCGCCCAGGCCCGGAAGTACTCCATCACGGGTCCGCCGCTCATCATCCCCGAGGTCGCCAGGATGATGCACGGCTCCTTCGAGTCGAGGATCCCGCTGCGCATCTGGCCGGAGTCGACGCGCCGGAAGATGTCGGAGAGGAACGGGTTGTCGCCCTGCTGGAAGATCTGGGTGCGGAGCTGGCTGTTCAGGAACTCCGGGTACGCGGTGTGGATCGCCGTCGCCTCGAAGATCATGCCGTCCAGGTAGACGGGGACGCGCGGGATCCGCCCCTCGCGCATCCGCTCCTCGAGCACGAGCATCACTTCTTGCGACCGCCCGACGGCGAAGACGGGGACGATCAACTTGCCGCCGCGACTCAGCACCTTCGTCGCGAGGTTGCCGAACTCGTCGGACGCCTGGTGCCGGCTCGGCTGGATGTCCCGGTACCCCCCGTACGTCGACTCCATCACGAGGGTCTCGAGGCGGGGGAACCGGTTCGTCGCCGGGTTGAACAGCCAGCTCCGCTCGAACTTGATGTCGCCCGAGTAGGCGAGGTTGTGGTCGCCCTCGCCGAGGTGGAAATGGCAGATCGACGAGCCGAGGATGTGGCCGGCGTTGTGGAGCGTGAGCCGCATGTCGGGGGCGATGTCGGTCGTCTCGCCCCACCGGAGCGGGACCGTGCGGGTCACGAGCTCGCGGACGTGCGAGGAGTCGTAGAGGCCCCGCCGGGCCTCCTGGTTGACGACCTTGATCGCGTCGAGCAGCATCAGGGTCATCAGGTCGCGGGTCGGCGCCGTGCAGTAGATCGGCCCCTTGTACCCGTACTTCAGGAGGACCGGCACGAGACCGCAGTGGTCGAGGTGGGCGTGGGTGACGACGACCGCGTCCAGGGAGTCGAGTGGGAGCAGCTCGGGGGCGTTGAAGTACGGCGTTCGGTCGGAGCCCGGGTCGATGCCGCAGTCGATCAGCACCTTCGAGTTCTGGGTGGTCAGCAGGTGGGCACTCCGCCCGACCTCCCGATAGCCCCCGAGCGAGGTGTTCCGTGCCCACAGCTTCTCGGGGAGCGGGTCGCGAGCGATCCGGATCCCGACCTTCTTCAAGAACGACCGGCGGTCGTCGAACGAGTTCCGGAGGTGGATCCGGACCTCCTCGACCGTCTTCGAGGGGATCGGCGGGGTCCGGACGACGGTCGGGACCCACCCGATCTTCCGTTTCAGGTCGTTCAGGACCGACCCGCCCCGGCCGATCGCCGCGCCCGGGTTCGCCGCCTCGATCGTCACCTCGCCGGTCTCGGGCTCGAAGAACAGCTGGCTGACCTCGGCCTCCGGCGGGAGGACCTCCCGGATCACCTTCTCGGCCTCCTTCGGGTCGATGAGCGTCGCGGGATCGGACCGGACGACCACGCGACGGTGGAGCCGCTGGGCGACCTGGCGGAGGAGGTCCCCGCCGGAGAGGAAGGCGTCGAGCTGCTTCGTATACAGCACGATGTGCGGGCCTTCCAGCTCGATGTCGGTGACCTCGATCGTCTCCGGAAGGACCTCCTTCAGGGCCTCCCGGGTCTGCTCTATCAGAGAGTCGAAACTCATGCGCTTCGGAAGCGGTTCGGCGGGAACGGGTTGGGCGCCGCGCGCCCTGCCGGCCTACGGCAGAGCCGGTGGCAGTGGAATCTTAAGCGCCTTCAGGCGTTTATTGATTTCGTCTTCGCTCAGCTCGCGGTAGTCCTTCACCGAGATGACGTTGACGAGGTAGCCGTCCCCGCTGGCGCTGTCGCGCTTCATCGCCGCGGTCAACCCGCGGAGCGCGAGGTCGACCCCGTCGGAGGTCGACATGTCCCGGGTGTACCCCTCCTCGAGGAGGCCGTACGCGAAGGTCGAACCGGAGCCGACCGACACGAACCGGTCCTCGATGCATCCGCCGGCCGGGTCGACCGAGAAGACGTGGCCGCCCTTCGCGTCGACGCCGCCGAGGATCAGCCAGGCGTAGTACGGGTAGTAGCGGTTGCCGCTCAGGATGTTCGCGAGAAGCGTGGCGGCCCCCTCGGCCGACATCGGCGCGCTCCGCCGGAGCCGGTAGAGGGAGACCTCGGCCTTCAGGTAGCGGGCGAGGACCTGGGCGTCCCCGACGAGTCCGGCGATCGTGATCCCGATGTTCTGGTCGATCTTGAACAGCTTCTGGGTCTGCTTGTTCGAGATCATCGTACCGGCCGTCGCGCGGCGCTCGGTCGCGAGGACCACCCCGTCGCGCGCGACGAGGCCGATCGTCGTCGTCCCCTTGAGGAGGCGCTCCGTGTCCATCTCGCTCACCCCGCTCTGCATCGCCATCGCTACCCCGAGACGGGGGGCCGACTCGGGGTCGCTATATAACGGCTCATGGAGCGATTACGCGAGGACCACCGACGCACCCCGGGCGAGCGGGGTCCGGCGCCCTCCGCGACCTCCGCGCGCGACACCGCTTTGAACACCGCCCCGTTCGGGCGCGCCGGAGTCCCATGCGCCGGCACGAGGTCGTGGTCGTCGGCGCCGGGCTCGCGGGTCAGCGGGCCGCGCTCGCGGCGGTGGAAGCCGGCCGGGACGTCGCCCTCGTCTCGAAGCTCCACCCGCTGCGGTCGCACTCCGGGGCCGCGCAGGGCGGCATCAACGCGGCGATCGGGAAGGAGGACTCCGTCGACACCCACATCTACGACACGGTGAAGGGGTCCGACTATCTCGGGGACCAGGACGCGATCGAGTTCTTCTGCCGCGAGGCGGGGCCGACCGTCGTCGAGATGGAGCACTTCGGCACGATCTTCAACCGGTCCGACGACGGCTCGCTCGCGCGTCGCGCGTTCGGCGGCGCCGGGTTCCCCCGGACGATCTACGCCGCGGACCGAACCGGGCTCGCGCTCCTCCAGGGGCTCTGGGAGCGGCTCGGCACGGCGCCGTACACGCTCTACGAGGAATGGGACCTCACGAACGTCGTGGTCCGGGACGAGCGGGTGCAGGGGATCGTCGGGTTCGACCGGCGTCGCGGGCAGTTCGACGAGATCGCGGCGAAGGCGGTGGTCCTGGCGACCGGACCGGCGGGCCGGATCTACGGACGGACGACGAACGCCCACAGCTGCACCGGCGACGGCATCGCCGCGGCGTACGAGGCCGGGGCGTTCCTGAAGGACATGGAGTTCGTCCAGTTCCACCCGACCGCCCTCCTCGAATCCGGGATCCTGATCACCGAAGGGGCCCGGGGGGAGGGGGGCCTCCTGACGAACGCCGCCGGCGAGCGCTTCATGTCGAAGTACGCCCCGCACGTCCTGGAGCTGGCGTCCCGGGACGTCGTCTCCCGGGCGATCGTGACCGAGGTCCAGGAGGGACGCGGCTTCTCGGGGCCGTACGGGGGCTACGTCCACCTCGAGCTGATGCACCTCGGAAAGGAGAAGGTCGAGAGCCGGCTCACCGAGATCTGCGACTTCGCCCGCCATTTCGCGGGGATCGACCCCGTGACCCAGCCGATCCCCGTCTACCCGGCCCAGCACTACATGATGGGGGGGATCGGCACGAACGTCCGGGGCGAGACGAACGTGCGCGGGCTCTACTCCGCCGGCGAGGCCGCGTGCGTCTCGATCCACGGCGCGAACCGGCTCGGAGGCAACTCGTTGCTCGAGACGCTCGTCTTCGGCAAGCAGGCCGGCGTCGCCGCCGCGGCGTACGCCGCGACCGCGCCGGCCCCGCAGATGCGGGACGCCGACCTCGAGGCCGCCAGCGCCCCCCTCCGTGCCTGGTCGAGCCGGACGGACGGGGAGGACCCGAGCACCCTGCGGTCCGAGATGCAGCAGACGATGGAGCGGTACGTCGGCATCTACCGCAACGAGCCGGACCTGCTCGAGGGGCTGAAGCGGATCCGCGCGCTCCGCGCCCGGTTCGAGCGGGTCCGCGTCGTCGACCAGTCGTCCGTCTACAATCTGAACCTCACCGACGCGCTCGAGACCGGCCACATGCTGGAGCTCGCCGAGACGATCGTCGTCGGCGCCTACGCCCGGACCGAGAGCCGGGGGGCGCACTCGCGCACCGACTACCCGAAGCGGGACGACGCCCGTTGGATGAAGCATACCCTCGCGAAGCGGACGGCGAGCGGGCCGGTCCTCGACTACGCGCCGGTGGCGTACACGCGGTGGGATCCGAAGGAGCGCGTCTACTGATGCCGACGGAAGCGACCGTCTCCGTGCCGCTCGAGGTCTACCGCTTCGACCCTTCGAAGGACAAGGAGCCCCGGTACCAGTCGTACCGGGTCGACGTCGCGCCGCATACCCCCGTGCTCTCCGTCCTGCTCAAGGTGCGGGCCGAGATCGA
The DNA here is from genome assembly GCA_030044475.1 of Thermoplasmata archaeon. Lineage (GTDB taxonomy): Archaea > Thermoplasmatota > Thermoplasmata > Lutacidiplasmatales > UBA184 > Lutacidiplasma. The sequence goes on from JASHVP010000185.1 coordinate 7,171, forward strand.
CCCGACCCTCTCGCTCCGCTACTCCTGCCGGAGCGCGATCTGTGGGTCGTGCGCGATGCAGGTGAACGCGAAGAGCCGGCTCGCCTGCGAGACGCCGGTCGGTCCCGAGGTCGCCCGCCACGGCAAGATCGTGGTCGAGCCGATGCGCAACCAGCCGGTCCTGCGCGACCTCGTCGTCGACCAGAAGGTCTTCTGGCAGAAGTACGAGCGGATCGAGCCGCATCTGAAGGTCGACCCGCGCCATCCGATGCCCGAGGGCGTCGTCAACCCGATGACGCCGGCGCAGGTCGAGCGGTTCCGCGAGACGCCGCGGTGCATCGCGTGCGCGGCGTGCTTCTCCGCCTGCCCGGCGGTCTCGGCCGACCCGGAGTTCCCGGGACCGATGGCGCTGGCGAAGCTGTACCGGTTCGTCGTCGACCCGCGGGACGCGGAGACCCAGAACCGCCTCGTCCGGATCCAGACCGACGGCCTCTGGCTCTGCCTCCGCTGCCACCTCTGCACGGAAGCGTGCCCGAAGGACGTCCGCCCGTCCGAGCGGATCCGGGACCTGAAGGAGATGGCGATCGCCGTCCAGGGCGCGACGGAGCCCGGCTCCCGCCACGCGATCGCCTTCGAGGAGAACCTCCGGACCACCGGCATCCTGAACGAGTTCCGCCTCGCCCGGGAGACGTACGGCGCCGCGGTCGTCAAGGAGCTCCCCCAAGGGCTGCGCATCCGACGGAAGAAGCCGGAACTGACGAAGCGCCCGCACCCGATCGACGGCGCGGACGAGGTCGAGAAGATCTACGACGCACTGGCCCCGAAGGAGCCCCCGGCATGAAGTTGGCGTACTACCCCGGGTGCGTCGCCCAGGAGTCCGGCAAGGAGCTCGACCTCGCGACCCGCTGGGTGTGTCGGGCTCTGGGCATCGAGCTGGTCCCGTTCCCCAACTTCTCCTGCTGCGGCTCCGGGTTCGTCGACGAGGCGAACGAGGTCCTGAACGTCGCGATCAACGCCCGCAACCTCGCGATCGCCGAGCGGGCCGGGCTCGACCTGCTCACGATCTGCTCGACGTGCACCGGAATGCTGACGCTCGCCAACCACCGGCTCGCGGACCCCACCGTCAAGGCGCGGGTCGACGGGGCACTGAAGCCGCTCGGCATCGAGTATCGGGGCACGACGAAGGTGAAGCACCTGCTCCGGGTGCTCGTCGAGGACGTCGGGCTGACGGCCGTGAAGGCGAAGGTCGTCCGCCCGCTCGACGGACTCCAGGTCGGCGCGTTCTACGGCTGCCACCTCCTTCGGCCGTCCGACGAGATGGGGTGGGAGAGCGGCGAGGAGCCGCACGCCTTCGAGGACCTTCTGGCGGCGGTCGGCGCGACGCCGGTCTACTACCGCGGACGCGTGATGTGCTGCGGGTTCCCGATCCAGTTCGTCAAGGGGGATACGGCGAGCCGGATCGCAGGGCGCCAGATCCTCGATGCGAAGCAGCACGGAGCCGATGCGATGGCGACCCCCTGCCCGCTCTGTCACATCTCGCTCGATGCCTACCAGAACCGCGCGGAGAAGCAGGTCGGCCAGCGGCTCGACCTGCCGGTCTTCCACCTTCCCCAGGTCGTGGGCCTGGCCCTCGGCGCCACGCCGGAGGAGCTCGGCCTGGCGCGGCATCTGGTCCCGACGGGCCCGGCGGTGGCCAAGATCCGCGGGGCCTCTTCGGCCCGCTCGACCGCGAGCCGTTAGGCCGAGCCGGACGGCGGCGCGTCACCCCGGAGCACCCGGCCGCCCTCCCCGGCGGTAACGTAGAGGTGCAGACGGTCGCACATCCCGCGGAAGTAGCGGGTCCCGGAGGGGCCGAAGTCGGTCGCGAGGTGGAGGCGGAGCTCCTCCTCCGACCAGGACGAATCGACCTCCGGGGAGAACGTGCAGGCGAACACGAGGAACCGGTGGCCTTCGATCTCGAACCGGTCGGTCTCGGAGGCGCCGCAGAACGGACACGACGCCACGGATCCCGCCCCGGCCCCTTCAGTCGATGTACCCGAGGGAGCGAAGCCGCTCCTTCAGCGCGCGCTCGTCCTCCTCGCTGAACCCCGGCTCGCCGGTCTGTTCGAGGAGGCGCGCCAGAACGAAGGCGACGAACTCGTCGACGCTCGGGAACGAGGAACCCTTCATCCGGGCTTCAACCGCGGTCGCCAGTTCCTCCGGAATCCGGAGGGAGCGGTACGCCTGGACGGCCAGATCCGGCATTCGGACAGTGTCCGAGCCTCCCAGGTAGATAGTCGTTTCTCGGGTGCGATGTCGGCTGCCGTAGTGTGTTCTCGACTCCGGGGTCGGTGCCTCAGCCTGGGTTCGTTCTTCCCTGGTACCGCTTCTCGGCGTCCCCTTCTACCAGAACGACTCCCATCACAAACGGCGCCAGCCTGTCGGACCGATGGGACCGACAGCTGAGTGATGTCCGTCGCGTAGGAACCGACCTGTGAGACGTCTCATTCCTGCGAGACGGTTGCGGAGTCGCTCGGTCCGTTCCATACGGCCGCCGGCCTCCGCGGCCGGCCGCGACCCAGAAGTCGTACCAGGGTGACTGTTCCCGCGATAGCGGCCGCCCCGGCAACGATCCAAACCACCCAGGCGGCGCCGGTCGAGTGCGGGGAAGCTAGCGACGTGACATTCAGCGTGAAGTTGAGCGACGCCCAGTCGCCGTCGGCGTCTGTCAGATTGGCCGTGACGTAAAAGGTCCCAGTCTGGAGTGGCGTCCAACTCAGGCTCAGGCCGCCGTGGAGCGCACCGCTCCCTAGTCCGCCCCACGTGACCATGAACGGTGGGACACCGCCCTGAACGTTGAGGGTCAGGTTCGCGGGGAGGCCGACGGTTGGGGCCCCGGGCGAGACCCGAACGCGGGTCACCTCCGGGGGGTTCGTGACATTCCATGTGACGGTACCCACCTCCGCTTTGCCAAGACAATCGACGACGGTTGCCGTTGCCGTGAACGTTCCCGAAACGTTGGTCGCGCAGGAGATTGACGAGGAATTGGCGCTCTTGCAGCCGGCCGGCAAACTCGAGTACGTGAAGGTGTACGGCGGAGTTCCCCCGACGGCCTCGGTGACGATTTCTGTCGCGAAACCCTCGTCGACCAGACGATGGGTGACGTACACTCGCTGAAGCACCAAAGCGGGGTCGACCGTCAGGTTGGCGGAACTCGAGTTGCCCAACCCGACGCTGTCGGCAACTCCCGCGACGATTGTGTAATTTCCCGCGGTCAAGGGCACGCAGCTCCAGTTCGTACGATTCTGCGCCGGGCAGCCGGACGGAAGGTCCTGATACCCGATGGCGTACGGCGGAAGGCCGCCCTCGTACGTTAGGGAAATGTTGACGGGCTGCATCACGTCGACCAGGCCAGGACTGACGGTGAGGCGCACCACCACGTCCGTGACCACGACCAGGACGAAGACCGCATACCCCGAGCGGTTCGAGGAATCGGTCACTTCGACTTGTATCGAGTAGTTCCCACTGGCCACGGGGTCGCATATGAACGTGGACGCGTTCTGGGAGGCGCAACCAGGGGGCAGTCCCGTGTAGTCGAATCGGAACGGACCCGAACCGAGCTCCGCGGTGGTGTAGATCGGAGTGGCCTCGCCGACCTCCACCGGATTCCACTCGGACGAGATGGTCACGAACGGTGGAAACGAAGTGGCGAGTGCCCACGCTTGGCGGCAACACCCCTGTCCAATGGAGGTGTTTCCGTCCTGAGGGGCGCCTCCGAGCAACAGGAGATAACCGTCTCCGGAATCAAACGTCAACGGATTCGAGATCGCGCTGTTCCCACCCGGGAGCGCCGAAATCGGCGGGGCGGTCTGGAAAGTAAGGTTCGTCCAGTTCTCGCCCGAGAATAGGTACCACGAGATGTACAGCTGTCCGTCGCCCGTGTCCAGCCATTCATCTGCGAGCACGTCGCCCCCAAGCTCCGGGTCGACTGCCAGATAGCCCCACTCCGCGCCCGGCGCGTAGGGCGACGACGAGGCTTCGATCTCGGACCACGCCGCTCCGCACCAGACCCACGTTCGGTTGGAGTAGGTCGAGTTTTCTCCGGCGACACCGTAGATTCTCCCTCCCCAAAGGACGACACATCCGAGTCCGGGGTCGTAAGCCACGGCGCTGTCGTAGACATGCGGGTTAGGTCCGGCGTCAGGTGTCGAATTCGTCCACAGACCCTCCGTGTACGTCCACACCGAGTCGTTGCCTGGATTGGTATCGTCGACCCAGACGACCGATCCAAGTTTGTCATCATAAACGGGTTCTAGGATTGCGTACGCGGAAGGGGGCTCATCGTCCGGGGGGATAGGGATTGGCGACCAAGCATCGTTCGAGAATTCGGAGACGGACCAGTTCGAGTCTGCGTATCCGAGTTGGAGCAACGCGGACGAGTTCGAGTCGTATACGAGGTACGAATTGCTCGCGGGAATCCCTGAGTCTCCGGCCGCCAGAGTGAGATTGGTCCAAACCCCGTTGCGATAGGACCAGGTGGCGTCCTCGGGTTCGTCCGACATGGAGACCCCCCGGATCGGCGAAACCAGGATTGTAGAGTTAGTGGCTGGATCGTACGCGACTGCGCCGTTGTAGAGCGGTCCCGGCTCGATGTAGCCGGTGATATTCGCCCAGCTCGCGGAGCCGTCTTCGACAGTGGGCAGATCTTCTTCGGCGGTCGGTCTCGCCAACGCGACGGCCGACGAACCAGCGTCGCCGCCGACCGGTGGGCCCCCGCCGACTCCGACCCTCCCCGATGCCGGCAAAACGCTGCCGACGACGCAGCCCACCACCCCGAGAACGAGTAGCCAACTCCGACAGCATTTCCGGAACATAGTACCGACGCGCTCGGTGGGTTATGGATACTGAAGGGAAGTCAACTGGGCGGAACCCGACGTCGTGAGCGGGCAGTACGGAGTGTTTGTTCCCAAGACGACGCAGGAGGCGGCGAATCCGTCTCCGTTGCCGGACTCGCGTGCAGCTGAGGTGAGTTCTAGCTCCGCGCCGATGAAGTACTTTCCGCTCACCCCGAGACTGACCATGAACATCTGGTTAACCGAACCGAGTGAACCGGAACTGGTCTTGGAGCACGGCGCGGTGCAGGTGATGGTGGTCGAAACTAGCACGACGGTGTCCGTGATTGCGGGTCCACGCGACGGATCGAACAGCACCAGAGCCAACGTCACGTTCGCTGCCGCGTAGAGCGAGCCGGCGGCGCTCGTCCAACCATCGATGTTCATGCTGTAGGGGCCCGAGAGGGACCACTTCTCAGTGAAGCTGTTCGACCCTGCTGACAGGCTCACTGACGCGCTGGAGTTGAACAACACCGAAAGCGTTCCGAACGCCCAGTAGGGCCCGAGGCCATTGTTCGGAACTATGATGGTGCCGACAGAAGCGTTGACTACTAAGCCTACGGAGCCTGTGCTGCCGTCCGGAGCCGGACTGCTCCAAGTGAGGTTGTTGCCCATCGGAGGCTCGAAGACTGCGCCGCAGGCCGATCCACTGCAGAGGGGCCCGCCATACACGGTGCTCGACTCGAATAATGTCCAGATGTAGGGAGTCGGTACCACTGCTGCTCCGGCGAGCGGAGCCGTCGCGATAAGCAGCGCGATGGCCGTCGCGCCCATCGCGACGAAGTAGGGTGGTCTGCAGCTTCGACGGAGTCGAAGCATCGCAACGGTCAAGGTTTCGGACGGTAATAGCGTTCGTCGAAGTGAGGTACCCATGCGATGAGCGCCTCTCCTGCGACCACTATCTGGCGAAACGAGTCCGACTAAGAATTGAAGGACGGAACGGCTTGAGGGCTCGCAGAGTTTTCGACAAGCTCCTCAGCGAAGACTCCGAAGTTGCGTCGCCTCGCGGGCGCTAAAACGAGAAGTCCAGCCAGGGAACGGACCTCCGAACAAGCTCGCCATCGGTGTTGTCGGACCCGGGCGACAAGAGAAGGCGGGCTGCGGCC
>JASHVP010000186.1 GCA_030044475.1 Thermoplasmata archaeon
GACGGTGACGACCGCCTCCACCCCGGTGCCCGCCAGCCACGGCTCGAGGTGCTCGCGGACGTCCGCGACGGAGTTCGCGACGAGCTTGTACTGGCGGACCTCGTGCCCGCCCTGGGTCAGCAGCGACCGCGCCAGGTGCCCGGACGGGTCGTCGTCCTCGGTGTGGGTGTCCGAGACGGAGAGGACGCCGAACTGGAGGACGCGGCTCCCGCCGAGCTGGTGACGACGGGGGGCCGAGGCCGGTGCCGGAGTGTCGGTCATCACCGTTGGCTCCCGGTCCCCTTCGTCTTGATGGCCACGCGGATCGGCCCCAGGGAGGTGGCCGGATAGAGCCCCCGCGCATCCTTCTCGAGGTACTTGACCATGTCCCATACGGTGAGGAGCGCGACAGTCGCTCCGACGAGCGCCTCCATCTCGACCCCCGTTCGGCCGACGGTCGCGGCTTCCGCCCGGACCCGGACCCCTCGGCCGCCGACCGTCACCTCGAGACGGCTGGAGGTGAGGGGGACCGAGTGACAATGCGGGATCAGGTCCGGGGTCCGCTTCATGGCAAGGAGCCCGGCGAGCTCGCCCGCGGCGATCGGGTCGCCCTTCTCGACCGCGCCGGACCGGATCGCCCGCCGCGTCGAGGGCCGGACCGACAACACGCCGACGGCGACCGCCCGACGCGCGACGACCGGTTTCTCGGCGATGTCCCGTTGCCGCGCCATCTCACGAGGCCCGGTCCGTCCCGGCGGCGACGTGCGCGAGGACCGCTTCCAGCTGGACCCGGTCCGTCGCGCCCTGGGCGAGCCGGAAGTCCACCTCGCCGAGGTACTCGACGAGACGGACCTTTGCCTTCGGCGGGAGGACGGAGTCCGGGATCGACGGCAGGTAGCTGTGGATCGCCCGCAGGATCTCCTCGCCGGCGGCGCCCCGGTCGGTGAACAGCGCGTAGAGCCGGTCGCGCGCCGCGAAGAAGTTGCCCTGCAGCGCCGCGCCGAGCATCGCCTCGACCTCGCGCTGGAGCGGGACGGTGGCGTACTCCTTCACGGTCTCCGCGGTGACGGGGTCCGCGTGCGTCGCGGTGAGCTGGAGCAGGTTCGTGGCCCGGCGGAGGTCGCCCGCGCTCGCCGTCACGATCGTGGCGAGCGCTTCGTCCGTCACGTGCTTCCCTTCCGACCGCGCGACCCGCTCGAGCTGCGTCCGGACGGCCTCGGGCGGATAGGCGCGGAACCGGAAGACGGCGCAGCGCGACTGGATCGGCTCGATGATCCGGGACGAGTAGTTGCAGGAAAGGATGAATCGGCACGACCCCGAGTACCGTTCCATCAGCCGCCGGAGGGATGCCTGGGCCTCGGAGGTGAGGTTGTCCGCCTCGTCGAGGAACAGGATCTTGAAGCCGACGTTCCCCAGCGGCGAGGTCCGGGCGTACTGCTTGATCGTCGTCCGGACCGTGTCGATCCCGCGCTGGTCGGAGGCGTTCAGCTCGAGGAAGTTCTGGCGCCACTCCGGGCCGAACAGGTCGCGCGAGAGGGCGAGCGCGGCGGTCGTCTTCCCGGTTCCGGGGGGGCCGGCGAACAACAGGTGCGGCATCGTCCGCTTCGCCGCATAGGAGCGGAGCATCGGCACGATCGACTCCTGGCCGACCATCTCGGCCAGGGTCGTCGGGCGGTACTTCTCGACCCAGATCGCGTCCGTCGCCCGCCCGGCCATCGGTCCGATGCGGCTCTCCCGGGAGGGCTAATTACCCTTGCTCGGCGGCGTCGCGGAGGCCGCCCGGGGCGTGGCCGCGAGCCGCCGTTCCTCCTCGCGATGACGGCCGAGCGACTCGGCGAGCAGGCGACCGTACTGACCGAGCGCCTGCCGGTTCCCGCCGTGATCGTCCCGCACCACGACGCGCAGGAACCACGCCAACTGCTCGAGACTCGTCGGGTACATCCGGTGGTCGAGGGCGAGTCGGTGCGCGGCGTCACCCCCCGGTCCCGCGAACGCTCCGTCCTCGACGGCCGCGAGGTGGTCCCGGACCGCCCGGTCGATGGCGCCGACCGCCCGACCAACGTCGTCGAGGTCGAACAGCTCGAGCAGGACGAGGCGCTCACTGACCCACTCGAACCAGTCGATCAGCGCGTCCAGCTCGTGCGGGGGCCGGTCGATCCTCGGCGGCGCGCTCGCGAGGGCCACGGGGGAAGAGACGAGGCCGGCGTCAAATCGCTTCTGCCGGGGACGACGACCCCCGACCGGTGCTCACCGGACGTGTGCCCCGTGGGTGCGTTTCGGGGATGCCCTCCCCGCCCTTCCGACCGCTCGATGAACGCCTTCCTCGCCCGCCCGCCGATGGAGCAAGCCGTGGGACTGCGAACGACCGACTCGCCGACGCCCCCCGAGGGACCGCGCCCGGTCCGCGGAGGGAGCCGGTGGGCGACGCGACCGCCGAACGCGTCGCCGGACCGGGCCTCGCCCCCGTTGTCGGGGTCCGTGGTCTGCCCCGCCAAATAGACCGTTCCCCTGTCCCTCCGCGTGAGCCCCGCGGTCCCCGTCCGCGAAGGATACGCGACCATCCACGGCCGACGACTGTTCTGGAAGGTCGCGGGAGCCTCCGGCACCGCGGGCACGCTCGTCACGCTGCACGGGGGTCCGGGGGCGACCCACGACTATCTTCTGTCTCTGCTGGACCTCGCCGAGCGCGGCTACCGGGTCGTCTTCTACGACCAGGTCGGTTGCGGTCGGTCGGAACGGACGCCGTCGCAGGACGAGTATACGGTCGACCGGGACGTCGCCGACTTCGAGGCGCTCCGCCGGGAGCTCGACCTCGGCCGGGTCCACCTGCTCGGGTCGAGCTACGGCGGGATGCTCGCGATCGCGATCGCCCTCGCGCACCCGACGTCGCTCCGGAGCCTCATCGTCGCGAGCGGGCTCGCGAGCGTCCCCCTCACGGTGCGGGAGATGCAACGGCTCAAGCGCGAGCTGCCCGACGATGTGCGCGAGACCCTCGACCGGTACGAAGCACGGGGCGAATTCCAGCACCCGGACTACCTCGCCGCCGTCCAGGAGTTCTACCGCCGCCATCTCTGCCGCCTCGCGCCGTGGCCCCCGGAAGTGCAGTACTCCCTCGACCAGCTCTCGATCCCGAAGTACGGCACGATGAACGGGCCGAACGAATTCACGATCGTCGGGACGATGCGGAACTGGGACGTGACGGCCCGTCTCCCCGAGATCCGGGTGCCGACCCTCGTGACCGTCGGGCGATACGACGAAGTGACGCCCACGGTGGCGGAGTCGATCCACCGGGGGATCCCCGGCTCGGAGTTCGTGCAGTTCGAGAACAGCTCCCACGTGGCGTTCTGGGAGGAGCGGCCGCGGTACATGGAGACGGTCGAGCGCTTCCTGCGGGCCCACCCCTAGCGGGCTCCCGCCGAAGAAACGGTCGGGGGAGTCGTTCGCCCGGAGGCCCCCGGATCCCGTCGGCCGACGACGCGACGACCCAGCCGCCACTGCAGGTAGGCGAAGACCGCCGCGACCCCGAGGATCCCCGGAACGCTGAACTCGACGACCCCGTCCCAGACGAACAGCATCGCGAGCAGGCCGGTTGCGAAGCAGTACTGGGACCACTCGAGGTCGACGGTCCCGACGCGGGTCAAGAGGAGCGTCAGCGCGATCAGGTTGACCGCGACGAAGATCCCGGCGACGACCCAGGCGGAGAGCGCCAGGTGCGCCCCGGACGCGACCAGCACGAACACCCACGCGTCCCAGAGAAGCGTTCCGGTCCAGGCGACCCCGAGGGGACCGAGCCGGGAACGGCCCGGCCGGACGGACAGGAGGTCCGGCGGCGACGCGACGGCGAGCGCGACCAGGGCCGCCGCGATCGCGACGAACGCCGCGAGGGCGGCGGGCGACGGTCCGTGCGCCACCACGAGCCCGAACCCGACCACGTTGGCGGCGAAGATCGCTCCGACCAGCCCGAGGGCTCCCCGGTCGAGCCAGCGGGCCGACCGAACCTCGGGGAACCAGAGCCGGACGAGCAGCAGCGGCAGCGCGATCGAGTAGACGGCGTGGAAGGTCGCAAGCCCGAGCGCCCAGAGCCAGTTGACGCCGTACGCGTGGCCGTAGACCGCGAGCACCCCGACCGGCGCGCCGCCGGGTTGGAAGAACGTGTGCACCTCGAATCCCTCCTCCGCGATCCCGTACGCGGCCCCCAGGAGGAGGATCGACGCCCATCCCTTCCGGTAGATCACCGCGAACTCGCGGATCAGGAGCGCCCCGGTCGTGTACAGCCCGATGTCGAGCGCGAGTCCGACCAGCAGGCCCGCCGGGTCGAACACGAGGTTGCTGATCGGGGTCGACCCCGTGAGCAGCTCCGGGATCCCGGGCGTGAAGACCATCAGGGCGAGGATCGGGAGGCGGGGGCGGATCCGGATCCTCACGGCCGTCGCTCGGAGGGCCCCGTACTTGAGGGCGCGCGTCCGCGCGCAGGCGGTCCCCGACCCCGAAACTATAATCGCCGCCTCGCCGGTCGGCCCTCGAGTCGATGCGGGAGATCCTCGCGCACGTCTCGTTCCGCGGCACGATCCGCGAGCGCTCCGTCGAGCCGTATGTGCGGCTGTTCCAGCGGCTCCGCGGGCGCCGGCGCGTCCGCGGCGTCCTGTTCGACATCTCGAGCGGGGGCGGCGAATCCGTGGCCTCGATGGACCTCTACCTCGCCGTCCAGCGGCTCAACACCGTGAAACCGGTCTTCACCTCGATCGGGTCGATCGGAGCGTCGGGGGCGTACCTCGCCGCCCTCGGGTCCCGGCGGATCTTCGCGTACCCCGAGTCCGAGGTCGGTTCGATCGGCGTCATCTTCCCGCATTTCGCGGTGCGCGACCTCGTCCGACGGCTCGGCATCTCGGTCGAGCTGCTGCACGTGGGGGAGCACAAGGACGCGTTCCAGGGGTACCGACCCCTGACCGACGTCGAGCGCGCGAAGCTGCTCGCGGTCGCGCAGGAAGGGTACGACCTGTTCGTCGACGTCGTCGCGCAGGAGCGCAAGCGCCCCGTCGAGGAGATCCGGGCCCTCGCCACGGGCGAGTTCTGGAGCGGCGCCGAGGCGCTTCGGAAGGGGCTGGTCGACCAGCTCGGGGACCGGGAGATCGCTCTCGAGGAACTCGCCCGCGCCACGGGCGTCCCCTCCCGAAAGGCGGTTCGGATCGGCCCGCCCCGGTCGCTCGTCGACCGGATCCTCACCGGCGGGGCGAACTCCGCGGGCGGCGGGCTGTCCGGGCGGCTCCACGACGCGCTCGAGGACTCCCTGCTCGACTGGGGCCCGGCGCTCCGGCGGTAGGCTCCGTCCGTCGGCCCTTAAATACCGGCGTCGCCGTCGTTCGTTCCGATGCCCGACAGTCGGCGGTCCGGCTTCTCCAGCGCGGCCGGTCTCATCCAGTACTACGACATGGAGGAGACACGGGCGCTCAAGGTCAATCCGTACCTCGTGATCTTCCTCGGCATCTCCGCCGCCGTCCTGGTCGAAGTTCTGAACTGGCGGCCGATCTAGGCCGTCGCTTCGGCGACCACCGGAAGTTCGGCTCCCTCCGGGGCGCGCCCGGGCAGGAACCGGCCGTCCGTCGTTCGCCCGAGCAGCACCACCTTCGAGTCGGGCGACGCGTCGAGCGTCAGGTAGCCGGTGCGCGCGGCGAGCCGACGAGCGAACTCGGCGATCTCGGCGTGCTCGGGGACGTGGTCGCGTCCGAGCCGCTGGCGGGACTTTCCCATGAAGACGTACCCCTTCGGCTCGATGAAGTCCGGTCGGGCGAGCAGGTCGAGGGCGGCGTACTCCTCCGTCCAGCCGAGGTTCCAGCCGCGGACCAGCGTGTGCCGCACGACCCGACGGGTGCGCAGGTCCCGCACGATCCCGAGCGACTCGACCAGACGGTCCCACGCGTGCTCGTCCGACGGGAGGGTGAGCCGGTGGAACACGGCCCGATTGGGGGCCGTGACCGAGACGTACAGCTGGGTCGGGAGCGGGTCGAGCGCGCGCAGGGCGTCCGGGTTCGTCCCGTTGGTGACGAGGAACGTCGTGATGCCCCGTTCGTGGCAGATCTCGAGGAACCGGTTCATCTTCGGGTAGAGCGTCGGCTCCCCCGTCAGCGAGATCGCGATGTGCTTCGGCGCCTGCGACTCCGCCCACCGTTCGGCCGGGATCGTCGCATCGCCCTTGAACCCGGAGAGGATCCGACGTTGCGCCGCGATCGACCGGTCCAGCAGCAGCTCGGGGTCGTCGTATTCCGGCATCACCGCGTCGTTCTCCCACCCCTGGTTGCGCCAGCAGAACCGGCAGTGCAGGTTGCAGGAGTCGATCGCGGGGGACATTTGCACGCACCGATGGCTCTCGATGCCGTAGAACCGGCCCTTGTAGCAGTCCCGGCCCCGGGCGAGCGACTCCCGGGTCCAGTAGCACAGCTTGACCGCACTGTGGCGGCCGGTCAACTGGTACCCCTGGTCGACGAGCGCCTCGGTCAGGTCCTGGTCGCCCATCCGGTCGCCGTTCGACCGCGGGGCGGAGCATAAGGCTTTTCTCGGCGGGCGCGGGGGCCACGGACGACGACGGACCCTCGGTGCTCACGTCCGGTGCGTCCACCGCATGAGCGCCGGTCGGCTGGGCCGGACGGGACCGAACGATGGACCGGAACCTGCGCTGGCTCGGGTTCGGGGCCGTCGTGCGGGCGTCGGGCCTCAGTCTGATCGCCCCGTACTTCGTCCTCTACCTCCGCAACGTCCTCGGCCTCGGCTACGCGGAGATCGGCCTCCTCGCGGCCGTCACGGGGGTCCTCCCGCTCGCGCTCGTCCCCTTCGCCGGGCTCATCACCGACCGGGTCGGCCGGCGGGGGCTGTTCCTCGCCTGCCTCGCCGCCGAAGCGGGCGGGATGCTGCTCGCCGGGTACGCGATGTGGACGCGCTCGCTCCCCCTCTTGATCGGCGCCGTCAGCGTCACGCAGACGATGGGGACGATCGGTTCCCCCGCGCTCAGCGCGTACGTCGCCGACCACGCGGCCGGCTCGGAGCGCACCCTCGCGTTCACATGGCTCCGGATCGGATGGAACGTCGGCTTCACGGTCGGGGTGCTGGTGGGCGGGAGCCTGGTGGGATTCCTCGGGTTCGTCGACGTCGGGCTGTTCGCCGGCGTCGTGCTGCTCGGCAGCACGTCACTCCTCGCTCTCGTCCTCGCTCCTTCCCCCTACGACCGGGCCCTGCGGGCGGGTCGGCCGATCCCGGGCGGCCCCGCGACGGCCGGGCGCCCGGGCGGCGTGCGCGAGAGCCTGTCGCTGCTCGGGCGGGACCGGGCGTTCCTCGGCCTGTGCGCCGCGG
>JASHVP010000187.1 GCA_030044475.1 Thermoplasmata archaeon
CCTGGGAGACCAGCACGGTGCCCGGAGCGATCTGCGCGACCTCCTCCGGCGTCGGTACCTGCAGCTTCACGACGACCCCCCCGCCGCCCAGCACCGCCGCGTGGTCCGCGACGACCTGGGCCCCGACGCCGGCGAACGCCGGGTCGGGGAAGCCCGCGGCGTCTCCCGCCCCGGCCTCGACGACGACGGTCGCTCCCGACTTCGCGAGCTTCTGCACGACCTCGGGGACGAGCGCGACCCGGCGCTCGCCCGGGGCGACCTCCCGCGGGACCGCGATCCGGCTCGCCATCGGACGGGCCCGTCGAACCGGGCGAGATATTATCGTTGCCGCCGCGCGGCGCGGTGTCGGTCCCACGCGAACGCTCAAGCGCCCGTCCCGTCTGGGACCGCGGATGGCCGGCGCACGGCGGGAGTCGGCTCCCTACGGGTTCGTCGACCGGATCGTGCAGGGGGACGCCCGCGACGTCCTCGACCGCCTGCCCACGGAGTCGGTCCACCTCGCGATCACCAGTCCGCCGTACAACCTGGGGATCCCGTACCGCGGCTACGCGGACGCGCGGGCCCCCGACGAGTACCTCGACTGGTTGCGGGAGGTCTGGCGGTCGTTGCTCCGCGTCCTCGTCGTCGGGGGCCGGTTCGTCCTGAACGTCGCGCCGACGTCGATCAAGGAGTTCCGGCCGATCCACCACGACCTCTCGCGGGACCTGCGAAGTCTGGGCTACATCATGCGGACCGAGATCATCTGGTACAAGCAGACGATGGGTCGGCGGACCGCCTGGGGGAGCTGGCGGAGCCCGTCGAACCCCCACATCGTCCCGTCGTGGGAGTACGTCCTCGTCTTCTCGAAGGGCCAGTGGAAGCTCCCCGGCGAGCGGTCGGCGATCGATATCGGCCCGCGGGAGTTCGAGAAGTTCTCCGACGGCTTCTGGGAGATCCCACCGGAGCGACGGCGCCACGGCCACCCGGCGCCGTTCCCCGAGGAGCTGATCGAGCGGCTCGTCAAGTTCTACTCCTACCGGGGGAACGTCGTCCTCGACATGTTCGTCGGCACCGGGACGGTCGCCGCGGTGGCCCGTCGGCTCGGCCGGCACTATGTCGACATCGACACGTCCGAGGAGTACTGCCGGATGGCGCAAGACCGCGTTCGCCGCGCGACGCCGCCCTCGGACGCGTGGGTGCCGGCGCCCGCCGACGGGTTCGACCTCCCGCTCGACCGGGCCGCGCGCTAACCCGTTCCCCCGGCGAGCAGCGACCGGAACAGGGCGAGGTACTCGCCGGTCTGCTGGTCGTACCGCCGGCTGCCGAGCTCCCGGAAGCCGTTCTCGGCGATCGTCCGCCGCCGTTCCTCGGAGACGAGCAGGGGGGCGATCGCGTCGGCGGTCGCCTCCGCCGTGTTCGGGGCGACGAGCACGAAGTCGCGTCCGGGGGTCCCCCACTCGACGTTCGCAGCCGCGGTCGTCACGACCGGAACGTGCAGCGCCGCCGCCTCCTGCACGACCGCGGGGAGGCCCTCGTAGCGGGTCGGCAGGACGAACGCGTCCGAGGCGACGAGGAGGCGCCGCTTCGTGGCCGGGTCGACGACCCCGAAGCTGCGCACCGGGCCGTCCGAAGGCACCGAGTTGCCGATGTTCAGGAGGACGGTCGGCTGGCCGCGTTGATTCAACCGCTGGACCGCCCCGGTCGCGACGTCCAGCCCCTTCCGATAGGTGTCCTGCCCCATGAACGCGAGCGCCGCCGTTCCGTCGACGAGCCCGAGGGACCGACGGGCTTCCGACCGCTCCTCGGGGGTCGGGGTCGCTTCCGGTTCGACGCCGTTGTAGATCACGTGGATCCGGGACTCCGGGATCCCGTAGAGCGCGCGCAGCTCGCGCCCGATGGCCGCCGAGCAGACGACGCAGGCGTCCGCCCGCCGGGCGCCCCCGCCCTCGAGGTACCGGAGCGCGAGCCAGTCGGAGTAGTAGCCGAGCCGCGGGCGGAGGCGATCCGGGCGACGGGACCGGCCGAGTTGCAGGAACTTGAGGGCGACGCCGTGGAACGCGTGGACCGCGACCGGGCCGGACCGCCCGGTCCTGCGCCGAAGGCGCCGGGCCCGGTGGATCACCGGGGCCCCGCCGTTCTCGTTGTGGGCGAGCACGACGTCGATCCCCGGCTCGAGCCGGCCCGCGGTGTGGCGCGAGAACTCGAGGTCCGGCCCGAACGGAAGGTGCCGCCACCGCGCCCAGCCGACCGGCGTGACGGCCACGCCCTCCCAGTCGTGCGGGGCGGGGGGATCGTAGCCGCGGACCGGATAGTAGACGCGGACGAAGTTCCCGGCGCCGACCATCTGGCGGCAGATCGCGGAGAGCGTGTGCGTCAGACCCCACGCCGACTCGGACGGGTGGTGCGGGGAGACGACCGCGATGCGGAGCGATTCGGCCACGGCGACCCGGGGGACCGCCAGCCGCTCGGCGGCTTGAAGCCACCCGACGGCCCGGCGGGTCAGCCGGCGGGCAGAGGGCGCACCGACCCGGAGGGGCGACCCGCGTCGGCGGTCGCCCGGATCCGGTCGGAGAGCTCCTGGACCGCGAGCTCCAGGAGAGGCACCAGGTTCCGGGTGTCGGCGCGGTTGTACTGGACGAGCCGGTCGAGCGCGGACCGTCGGCCGCGTCGGTATTCCTGCCAGAGGCGCACGGCGTCGAGGCCGTGGATCCCCTCGACCCCGGTCCGGTCGCCGACGCCGACGATCTCCTCGATCCGCTTCAGGCCGCCCGAGAGCCCGAGCCGGTAGAGCAGGAACCGGAGGTCGATGTGCACCGGCGGCGCTTCGAGCTGCGGGAAGGCGACCTCCAGGAACGGCACGTCGAACCGGCTCCCGTTGAAGGTGACCAGGAGCGGGAACCGCCGCAGGTAGGCTGGCAGTTCCTCGAGGTCCTCGCCGGCCACGAACGTGCGGGTCTCCCCGCCGCCGTGGATCGTCACCACCGTCACGATCCCCTCGTACGGGGAGAGCCCCGTCGTCTCGATGTCGAGGAACGCCGTCCGGTCGGCGAACGTCGGATAGATCCGCCAGTGCTCGCGTTCCGGCAGGTGGTGCCCGAAGTACCGGGCGTCGCGCTCGGCGAGCGCCCGCTCGCTCTGCGCGACCTCCCGGGGGAGCGCCGCGAACCGCCCCCGGGCGAGCCCCAGCTCCTCGGACCGGGCCAGGAGGTCGCGCCAGTCCCGCGCCCCGGCCCGCCAGAGCTCCGCCTCGGTCACCGGGCCGACGCCGGAGAAGTGGAGGAACGTCGTCCGGAGCACGCGGGGGCCGACCCGGC
>JASHVP010000188.1 GCA_030044475.1 Thermoplasmata archaeon
GCAAGAAGCGCCGGAAGGGAGGGTAGGCGATGCCGAAGGCGAGGCGCGCGAAGAAGGTCGAGGCGCGCCGGAAGCGCGAGTTCTCGTTCCGGGGCAAGAGCCTCGAGGAGCTCCGGGGGATGACGCTCGAGGAGCTCGCGAAGATCGTCGGCGCGCGGGCCCGCCGCTCGATCCGGCGCGGGTTCAACGACGAGACGAGCCGGTTCCTCGCCCGGATGGCCGAGACCCCCGCCGACAAGACGGTCCGCACGCACTGCCGGGACGCGCTCGTCCTGCCGGCGCACGTCGGGCGGAAGGTCGCGATCCACAACGGCAAGGAGTTCAAGGAGCTCGAGGTCCGGCCCGAGATGATCGGCCACTACTACGGCGAGTTCGCGCTCACCCGGCGGTTCGAGAAGCACTCCGGACCGGGCGTCGGCGCGACGCGGTCGTCCAAGTTCATGCCGCTGAAGTAGGGGGAGGTCGGCGCGATGCGGGGGTACACGTACGCGGCGGAGCCGGGCGTGAGCGTCGCGCGGGCCCGCGGCATCGAGCTCCCGATCTCGCCGAAGAAGACGTACGAGGTCCTGAACGCGATCCGGGGGCTCCCGGTCGACCGCGCCCGGACCGTCCTCGAGGAGACGATCGCGCTCCGGAAGGCGGTGCCGTTCCGTCGCTACAACCAGGAGACGGCGCACCACACCGGCACCGGCCCCGGCCGGTTCCCGGTGAAGGTCGCCACCCAGGTCCTGCAGGTCCTCGAGAACGCCGAGCAGAACGCGGAGTACGAGGGGCTCGACACCGACCGCCTCTTCGTGAAGGTCGCGGCGAGCGCGCGGGGCCAGATCCGCAAGGCGAACATGCCGCGCGCCCACGGCCGGGCGACGGCGTGGAACGAGCAGACGACGAACGTCGAGATCGTCCTCGCCGAGCGCAAGGAGGCGGCATGAGCTCGGAGCGCAAGGTGATCCAGGAGTCGATGCGCCGCGTGCTCCTGAAGGACTTCCTGGTCCAGGAGAGCGCCCGGGCGGGGTTCGGCGGGCTCGACATCACGCGGACCCCGATGGGGACCCGCGTCACGCTGATCTGCGAGCGGCCGGGGATCCTCATCGGCCACCGCGGCGAGCTGATCAAGCGCCTCACGCAGGACATCCACGACCGCTTCCAACTCGACAATCCGCAGATCGAGGTCCAGGAGGAGCGGCAGCCGAACCTGAACGCGCAGCTGATGAGCGAGAAGCTCGCGTCGACGCTGGAGCGCGGCTGGCACTTCCGCCGCGCCGGGCACTCGACGGTCCGTCGGATCATGGAGTCCGGCGCGCGGGGCTGTCAGGTGATCCTGTCGGGGAAGCTGACCGGCGAGCGCCACCGCACGGAGCGGTTCAAGGCCGGGACGATCAAGTACTGCGGTGAGGCGGTCCACCTCTGGATCGACAAGGGGTTCTACCAGGCGCGGTTGAAGCCCGGCGTCATCGGCGTCAACGTCTGGATCATGCGCCCGACGGCGAAGCTCCCGGACGAGATCGTCGTGAAGGGCGTCGAGGATCGGCCGCGGCCCGCCCGGGCGGAGCACCCGCCGGTCGAGGCGGCGGCCCCGGCCGTCGCCGCGCCGAGCGTCCCGGAGAGCCCGTGACGCTCCTCCGCATGAAGGAACTGCGCGAGCTGTCCGACGAAGAGCTCCGGCGTCGGGTCGCGGACGCGGAGAACGACCTCCTGCGGGAGCGCGGCGTGGCCGCGATGGGCGGCGCCCCGCCGAGCCCCGGCCGCATGCGCGCCCTGCGCACGAACGTCGCCCGGTCGCTCACGGTCCTGCGGGAGCGGTCGATCGCTGCGGAGGGCCGCCGCCGCTGAGGGGGCGTCGAGGTGCACCGATGGCGACGCAGCGGGAGAGCCCGGGGGACCTGTCCCGCCTCGAGCGGGAGGCGCTCGCGGGCGAGCTCCTCGGCGCCGAACTCGAGGTCGTCCGGGCGCCCGGGGTCCGCGGACGCGTCCGCGGCACGATCGTGGACGAGTCGCTGTCGACGTTCGTCGTCCGGGTCCCGGGCCGCGCGCGTCCGCTCCGGTTGCCGAAGGCCGGCCTCGAGGGGACGGTCGTCCTCCCGCTCGGTGAGATACCGTTAAGAGGCGACCCCCTTCGCGTGCGTCCCGAGGACCGCACCAAGCGATTGCTCGCCGGTGGCCCTCGGAGGTTCCGATGACCCCGTCGCGCTCGCCGTCGGCCCGCCGGGCCCGCGACATCGGCCTCGACGTCCGGGCCCCGAAGTCGCGGTGCGACGACCGGCACTGTCCGTTCCACGGCCGACTCTCGCTCCGGGGCCAGGTGCTCGAGGGGACCGTCGTCTCGACGTCGATGCAGCGCACCGCGGTCGTCGAGCGGACCCTGCTCCACTACGTCCCGAAGTACGAACGGTACGAGAAGCGCCGGCGCCGCTACCTGGCGCACGCCCCGCCGTGCCTCCCGCTCGCGGTCGGGCGTCGGGTCCGCATCGCCGAGACGCGGCCGCTCTCGAAGCTCGTCTCCTTCTGCGTCATCGAGGACCTGGGCGAGGCCGCTCGCCGCGTCCGGGGCGAGGAGGCCGCGACGCGCGAGGCGGCGGCGCCGGCCCCGCCGCCGACGGAGGAGGCATGAAGGGCCTCCCCGGCCGCCGGGGCCGAGGGCTCCCGAAAGGGGCGCGGCTCGACTGCGTCGACAACACCGGCGCCAAGGTCGTCGAGATCATCGCGGTGCGGAACTGGCACGGGACCCACCGCCGATACCCCCGCGCCGGGATCGCCGACCTCGTGATCGTCTCCGTGAAGAAGGGGACCCCCGAGATGCGCCGCCAGGTGCTGCACGCCGTCATCGTCCGGGCCCGGTCGCCGATGCGACGGGCAGACGGGACGCGCCTCCAGTTCGAGGACAACGCCGCCGTGATCACGACCGAGACCGGGGAGATCAAGGGCTCCCAGATCAAGGGCCCGGTCGCGAAGGAGGCCGCCGAGCGCTGGCCGCGGATCGCGGCCGCCTCGTCGATCATCCTGTAGGAGGACGGTTCGATGCGCGGCTCTCCGAGCTCCCCTCGCCGTCAGCGCCGCGCGCTCTACAGCGCCCGCCCGTTCCAGCGGCGCCGCCACATGGCCGTTCCGCTCTCCCGCGACCTGCGCTCCCGGTTCCATCGGCGGGCGGTGCCGCTCCGCAAGGGCGACACGGTCCGCGTCCTCTCGGGGAGCTTCGTCGGCCGGGAGGAGCGCGTGGCGAAGATCGACCGCCGGACCTTCGCCGTCACGCTCGACAACGTCACCTTGAAGACGGCCGACGAGAAGCTGAAGCCGCTCTCGATCCGGACGAGCCACCTCGTGATCACGCGGCTCAACCTCTCCGACGCCTGGCGTCGGCGCGCGCTCAAGGTGCGCGAGGAGGACGTCACGCCCGAGGAGCGGGGCGAGCCGACCGAGGCGGAGCCCGAGACAGCGGGGCCCGCGGTCGCGGCCGTCCCGGCGCCGCC
>JASHVP010000189.1 GCA_030044475.1 Thermoplasmata archaeon
CTTCACGATGCCCTGGACGACCAGCGGCGTCGCCGAGACCCCGTGGAGCAGGACCCGGTCCCCGGGGGACGCGCCGACGTTCTGCGCGAGCTGGTCGTCGAGGAGCACTTCGCCCGCCCCGGGTCCCGTGGTCGTCGAGCCGTTGTCGTAGGTGAAGACCCCGAGCGCCGCCGAGGCGCTGGCGTTCACGCCGACCAGGTTGATGCCGGTCTCGGGGACGCCGGTCGACAGGTCGTACACCGAGCCGACCGCGACGATCTCCGGGGTCACGCCCGCGATGAGCGCGTTGGACGCCGACGCGGCGGAGAGGTTCGTGGCGACGGCGGCCGGGAAGTAGCGGTACGTCCCGGTCGCGCTCGCGACCGAGCTATTGTAGACCGCTTCGTCCGTGAACCCCCAGGCCTGGTAGACGAAGTGGACCTCCACCGCGCCGACCGTGTCGTTGATCGTGAAGCTCCCCGAGATGATCGTGGTGCCGATGAGGAGGCCGAGGATGACGAGGACGGTCCGTCCCCGGGCCCGGCGCACGTTCCGCAGGCCGATCCGGAACGACAGCCGGTTCCGCATCGCCAGGACCGCGGTGGCGAGGGCGACGACGACGAGGAGGGCGAGGAGGAGCGCGAGCGTCGAGGCCATCGGGACCCCTCCCGTCAGGCGACGAACCGGCCGTCCTGCATCCGCAGGGTCCGGTCGCACTTCGCCGCGACCGACGCATCGTGCGTGACGACGACGAGGGTCTGGCGCAACCGTCGATTGAGGTCGCGCAGAAGACCGATCACCTGCTGGGCGCCCTCCTCGTCGAGGTTGCCGGTCGGTTCGTCGGCCCAGACGATCGCGGGGTGCGCGACGAGGGCCCGCGCCAGGGAGACGCGTTGCTGCTGCCCGCCGCTCAGCTCGGCCGGGCGGTGGTCGGCGCGTCCCGCGAGGTCGAGTTCCCCGAGCATCGAGAGCGCGCTCGTCCGCGCCTCCTTCGGCGAGCTCCCGGCGAGGAGCAGCGGCATCTCGACGTTCTCGACGGCGGTGAAGACGGGGAGCAGGTTGTACGATTGGAAGACGAACCCCATCCGGCGGGCCCGGTACTCGCTCTTCTGCCGGTCGGGGAGCCGATGGATGTCGACGCCCTCGATCGTGACCTGGCCCCGGCTGATGTCGTCGAGCCCCGAGAAGCAGTTGAGGAACGTCGTCTTCCCGCAGCCCGACGGTCCCATGACGGCGAGCATCTCCCCGCGGGCGATCTCGACCGTCAGCCCCTGAAGCGCCTGGACCTGCGTCTCGCCCGTCCCGTAGACCTTCCAGACGTCCGCGCCGCGGACGACCGCCTCGGATCCCGACTGCGCCACCGTCGTGCCCTCGCGAACCGGCGCGGAATGTAAGGTTAGGCCCCGGTCCCGCGGTCGGCGCGCCCTACGCGTACCCGAACTGGCGCTTCGCGAACTCGGTCATCCGCTCCGGACCCCAGGGAGGCTCCCAGACGACCTCGACGGTCGCCCGCTTCGCCCCGGCCGCCGGCGCGGCCGCGGTCTCGACCTCCTTCACCAGCTCCTCGACCGCCGGGCACCCCGGGCT
Source organism: Thermoplasmata archaeon (assembly GCA_030044475.1). Lineage (GTDB taxonomy): Archaea > Thermoplasmatota > Thermoplasmata > Lutacidiplasmatales > UBA184 > Lutacidiplasma. The sequence continues at coordinate 1,567 of JASHVP010000189.1, forward strand.
CGTCATCGTCATCTGGATCGCGAGTTCCCCGTCGTCTTTCCACCGCATCCCGTAGATCAGCCCCAGGTCGATGATGTTCATCGGGATCTCGGGGTCGTAGATCGTCTTCAACGCCTCGCGGACGCGGGTCTCCACGTCCGCGGGCACGCCCGCGCCCGCCGTGGCGGGAACCGCCGGGGGAGGGCTCGCGGTCGGCGCTTGCGCCGGGAGCCATGGTCCGACGACCTCGAACCCGGGCGGTGTCCGGTCGGTCCGGTACCGGATCTCGGCGTCCAAGAGGAACTTGCGGCTGGCGTCGTCGATGAGGAGGAGGAGGCCGTCGACCGTCACCGGAACGTCGCGGTGCGACGGGAGGTCGACCATCATCTGGGGGTGGGGATGCATTCCGCGCTCGACCCAGATCCGGATTCCGGACCCAGGCGGCCGGCCCTGGAGCGCCTGGGCGAGCGCTTCCCGGGCGGGCTCGGTGAGCCGGATCCGGATCGGTTCGGTCGGGGCCGGTTCCTTGGGCATCGCGTTCGCCTCGCGGCGACTAGGCCGCGGGCGGGTTTACGCCTGTCGTCGCCGCGAGGGCGACCGACGACGCGGCGGTCATCCGCCGGTCACGTCCAAGAGGAACTCCCGCACGGTCCCCAGGAACTCCCGGGGCTGTTCGAGGATCGCGAGGTGACTGCTCCGGGGCAGCACGCGGAGGTGCGCTGGCTCGATCCGGTCGTTCATCTCCATCGACGGCTCCAGGAAGAAGTCGTAGCGTCCCACGACGACGAGGGTCGGGACCTCGATCTTGGAGTAGTACTTCCGTCCGTCCCAGTGGGCGAGCGTTCCGTCGACGACGAACTCGTCCCCCGTGCGGGTCAGCATCGCGTGGTACACGGTCTGGCTCAGCTTCGTCGCCTTCCAGTCCGGCGGGGTCCCCCGGAGGAACCGTGTCTGGAACGGCCGGTAGATCCGCTCGGAAAGCGTCTGGTACTCGGAGCCGCCGAACGCGTGCGCCCGCGTGAGGGCGCGGAGGCGGAGTCGCTGGGACGGGGACGCGGCGCCGAGCGCCATCCGGCCGGCTTGCCGCACCTCCTCGGCGCTGCCGGCGGTCGCGCAGAGGAGGAGCGAGGTGAGCCGTCGCTCGTACCGGTGCGCGTACTCGAGCGCGACGAACCCACCGGCGGAGTAGCCGAGCAGATGGAGTTCCTCGATCTTGAGGGCTCGGCGGATCGCGTCGACGTCCTCCGCCATCGCTTCGACGGTGTACTCGCCGGGCCGCTTGGGGGCCCAGCTGTGGCCGACGCCCCGCGGGTGGAACAGGACGACCCGGAGGTTGGCGTTCGCCAGCTTCAGGAACGCGCGCAGGTAGTGGTACGAGAGACCGGGTCCGCCGGGGTGGACGAGCAGGGTCGCCGGCCCCTTGCCCTGCGAGACGTACTCGAACGACCGGCCTCCCCCGACCGACACCCGGCGCAGGCGGGCCATCGCTGCCGGTAGCGAATCCGGGTCAAAAGACGTGCGATGGGCCCCGCGACCGACGTACCCCTTATCGTCGGCCCGTTCTTGCGGTCTGCGCGCGGCGCCGAGGGGGGGAGAGGACGACCGGATTGCGCGCGGCCCGGCTGCTGGAGGTGGAACTGCCGCTCGTCGAGCCGTTCGAGACGAGCTTCGGGGTCGAGGACCGCCGTCGGTTCCTGCTCGTGCGACTCGAAGCGCGCGACGGTCGCCTCGGGTGGGGCGAGTGCGTGGCGACTCGCGAGCCGCTGTACTCGAGCGAGAGCGTCGCGACGTCGGAGTGGGTGCTCTCGCGCTACTTCCTTCCCGGGCTCCTGCGACTCCCCCGGCCCGATCCAGCCGCCTTCGAGCAGCTCGCGCGGCGGTTCCGGGGCCATCACATGGCCCGGGCCGCGGTCGAAGCCGCCCTCTTGGACCTCGAGGCCCAACGGCGGGGTCGACCGCTCTCGGCTTCGATCGGCGGCCGTCGACGACGGGTCGAGGTCGGGGTGAGCGTCGGGATCCAGTCGTCTCCCGAGCGACTGGTCCGGCGGGTCGGGCGGTACCTCGACACCGGCTACCGCCGCGTGAAACTCAAGGTGCGACCCGGCTGGGACGCGCGTCCCGTGGCGGCGGTCCGTCGAGCGTACCCCGACCTCGAGATCTGGGTGGACGCGAACCAGGCGTACCGTCCGACGGCGGCCGAGCGGATCCGAACCTGGGCGTCCCGGCTCGGGGTGGCCCAGGTCGAGCAACCGTTCCCGGAGCGGGCGATCCGCGCGCACGCCGACCTGACCCGGGGCGCCCCATTCCGGGTCTGCCTCGACGAATCGGTGGTCGATCGGCCGTCCCTCGACGACGCGCTGGCGGCGCGGGCGCTCACGAGTCTCAACGTGAAGGTCGGTCGGGTCGGGGGTCCGCGCACGGCCCGCGGCCTCGCCCGCCGGGGCGATCGGGCCGGCGTGCCGGTCTGGGTCGGTGGCATGCTCGAGAGCGGGATCGGGCGGGCGCTGAACGTCCACCTCGCCTCGGCGCCGGAGTTCTCGCTTCCCGGGGACCTCTCGGCGAGCGACCGGTACTACCACGACGACCTCCTGGAGCGGCCGTTCACGCTCGGTCCGGGGAGCACCCTCGAGGTCCCCCGGGGACCGGGGCTGGGTGTGGAGATCTCGGAGCGTTCGCTGCGCCGGGCGACCCGACGCGTGCGGACCGTCCGTCCGTAGGGTGCGGAGCGCCCTAGGTGCGCGGATGGCGCGGCAGGTCGGCGCCGCAGTGCGAGCAAGTGCGCCGGATCGGCAGGTTCGCGGCGCCGCAGCGGGGACAGACCTTTCGTCCGCTCACCGTGGCCCTCGGGTCGGTGGGGGGGATGTACCGGGCCATCGCCTCATGGGTCGAGGCAGCCTCGTCCCGTCGGCGATTCTGCAGGACCACGACCGCGACGATCGCCCCCACGAGGACCGCGACGAGCGCGACGACCCCGGCGGTCACCCAGGCGAACGCCGACGGAGCCGCATGGACCGAGATCGGGGACAAGTCGACGACGCCGGTCGCGCCCAGCGGGTCCCGGACCGTCAGTGTCGGGGCGAAGGTCCCCATGGCCGAGTAGGTATGCGAGACCGTCGGACCGTACCCGACCTGCCCGTCGCCGAACTGCCACGTGAAATTGTACGGCCCGCCCGCGCCGCCGGACCCGGTCGCCGAGAACGAGACCGCGGTCCCCGTCGCGATCGACGTGGAGAACGGAGCGACCTGCGCCTGGACTCGGGAGATGTGGACCGTGACCTCGGCCGAGGCCGTGATCCCGTTCGAATCGGTCACCTCGAGGGTGACCGTGTAGTTCCCGGCCGCGGCGTACGCATGGCCGACCACCGCTCCCGACCCGGTGCCGAGGTCCCCGAACGACCAGCGGTACCCGGTGTAGTTGCCGGACCCGTTCGTCCCGGCCCCCGTGAACGTGATGTCGGATCCGGGGGCCGCGGCCGGAGGGCGCGCGACGACCGTGGCTCCCAGGGGCCCGCTGATGTTCAGCGCGACCGAGGCGACGACCGTCACGCCGACGAAGTCGGTGGCACTGCAGGTCGCCGAGTACCGGTTCGGGCTGGCGTACGCGTGGGTGACATCGCCGGTCGACGCCGTCGTCCCGTCGCCGAACGACCAGCCGACGGTGATCGGGATCGTCCCCGGGGTCGGGGAGCACTCGAAGGCGATCGGTTCGCCCACGTCGGCGGCCGTCCGGTTCGTGGCGATCGCGATGGTGGGCGCCGGGTTCACCGTCACGGAGACGCTGGACGTGGCATGCGAGGCGGTTCGATCCGTGACCTCGCACGTGACCACCACCGGTCCGGACGAGCCGAACGAGGCGCTCAGGGAGTTGTTCCCGGGAACGAAGGAGCCGTTCCCGACCTGCCACGCGTAGGAGAACGGCGACTCCCCGCCGGCGGCGGTGCAGGTGAACGCGTCCAGCTGTCCGACGTCCACGACCGAGCGAGAGGCGGCCACCGAAACCGCGAGCGGGAACGCCGTTCCGACGGTGATCGTGTTCGACTGCGTGACGCTGAGGGTGGCGGTGTCGGTGCCGCACCCTCCGGCGCAGTCGGTCGTGTCGACCGAGAACGAGTAGCTCGTACCCGACGATAGGTCCGGGACCGTCGCGGAGCCCGTGGTCGCGTTCGTGATCGTCGCGACCACGGCCGGGGCGCTCCCGTTCTCCGATTCCACGACCGCGTAGGAGACGAACCCGACGAGGCCCCCGTAGCTCGCGTTGTTGGTCCAGGCGAGGTCGACGCTCGTCGAGGTGTTCGACGGAGACGACAACGTCGCGACGGGGGGCTGGGTAACGGAGAGCACGTTGCTCGACTCCGTCCCTCCGAGGCTCCCGGCCGCGGTCACCATCCAGAAGTAGGAGCCGCCGGGCGCGAGGCCGTCCACGGCGGTGTCGAGCGTGGTCTCGGTCGAGATCGTCTGGGCGGTCGTCCACGGGCCGCTCGCATTGACCGCGTAGGCGACCGTGTAGCTGGAGAACAGGAAGACGTCGGCTTCGGTCCACGCCAGGCTGACCGCCGCCGGTGAGATCCCCGGCGAACTGAGGGTCATCGTCGCGGCCGGAGTGGGCGCGGCCGTCCCCGACCCGGGGATCGCGGGCGATTCGGCCGGGAACGCCGCCGCGAGCGACGAGGGGTTCGTCCCGCGACCGGGAGCGGCGGGCGTGGCGGCCGCGACGAGCGAGCCGAGAACGACGAGCACCGCGAGGGCGACTGCAGTCCGCGGCAGTGGGTCGGCCATCCCGCGAACGACGAACTTGCGGGGTTCGAGAGATAAAGGTTGGCCTCTCGGGCTAGGCCGTCGCACGGCACGTCACTGGACCGGACCGAACTCGAGCCGGCGGAACATCGCGACCGCGAGGAGGAACGTGACCAGCGCGAGGCCTCCGAGGACGACCCCGGCCGTCAGGTCGCCCGGACCGAACGAGTGGGTGAACGCGTCGCGTACGGTGTTCGCCGCGTAGGTGAGCGGGTTGGCGTACACGACCGCCTTCAGCACGGTCGGCGTGGTCGCCGAGACCGGGTAGTAGACCGTCGAGATGAAGATCAGGAAGTACTGGAGCAGCGACTGGATCGTGAAGTAGAGGTTCGCCGAGCGGATCCGGCTGCCGATCGCGATCAGGAGCGCGCCGAAGAACGTGGCGCCGAGCGCGATCGTCGCGAGGATCACCGCCAGCTCGACCCCGGAGAGGGTCGGCAGGCCGGCGAGCGGGAGGGCGACGAGCGCCATGATCCCGACCCCGACGAGCGCGAACAGCAGCGTCGTCAGGAGGAGGGCGGCGAGGTACTCGTACCGTCGGAACGGCCCGGAGAAGATCTGCTCGACCATCGACCACCGTCGGTCGAGCCAGAAGATCCGACCGGCGAGCACGGCCCCGGTGATCATCTGCGAGGCGATCATGCCCGGAACGAGGAACGCCACGTAGCTCCCCGACGCGCCGACCGACGGGATCAGCTGGTTGAACATCGTCCCGAGGATTACGATGAGGAACGCCGGCTGACCGAACATGACCAGCAGGGTGATCGGGTCGATGCTCGCGCGGAAGTTCCGGACGACCAGCCGGAGCACCGGGGGGAGCGTCACGATCGCCGCCTCGCGAGCCCCAGCTCGGGCGCGGGCCCTTCCGAGACGAGGTGGACGAACGCCTCCTCCAGGGTCGCCTCGCGGACGGCGATCCGGGTCATCTCGACGCCCCGGGACCCGGCCCAGCGGGCCAGCGAGGCGACCAGGGCCTCCGCGTTGGCCGCCTGGAAGAGGAGGAGATCGTCGCGGCGCTCGATCCAGGAGAACCCGTCGCCGTCGCGGGCGAGGAGGGCCTCGAGTTCCTGGCCCTCGGGCCCGCTCAAGGCGCGTTCGAACTCGGCCTCCACGGTGCGCGCGCCGCGATACGCTCGCTTGATCTCCGACGGGGGTCCGACCGCCCGGAGCCGTCCCTCGCTCATGACCCCGATCCGGTCGCAAAGCCGGTCGGCCTCGTGGAGGATGTGCGTCGTGAAGACGATCGAGAGGCCGGACCGGGCGCGCGTGGCGAGGTAATCCAGGATGCGGCTCCGGGTGAGGGCGTCGAGCCCGACCGTCGGCTCGTCGAGGAACAGCAGCTCCATGTCGTGCATCAGCTCGCGTGCGACCTGGAACCGGCGCCGCTCTCCCCCCGAGAGCGCCCACGGCTTGCGCTCGCGCATCGGGCCGAGCTCGAACAGCTCGAGCATCTCCTCCGACCGGCTCTTCGCCGTCTCCCGATCGACGCCCCAGAGGAACGCGTAGAGCCGCAGGTTCCGTTCGACGCTCACGAAGTCGAGCGACTCCGACTGGAGGACCACTCCGAGCCGGGCGCGCTCGGCCCGGCCGCAGGCGACCAGCTCCTTGCCGAACAGCCGGCCACCGCCCTCGGTCGGGGGGAGCAACGTCGTCAGCAATCGAACCGTCGTCGTCTTGCCCGCTCCGTTGCGGCCCAGCAGCCCGAACACCTCCCCGCGACGCAGCTGGAAGTCGAGGTGCCGGACGGCGAACTGTCCGGGCCGGTAGGCGTACCCCAGGTCCCGGGCCTCGGCGATGATCTCGGTGCGGGGGGCGGACATGCGGTGGGTCGGACGCTGGCGCGCGCCCTTCTCGCTCTGGGCGCGGCCCGAGACAAGCGAAGGCGTACGGAGTGGTCGACGAGCCAGCGCGTACTCACGCCGGCTCGTAATGTTTGCCGACCGCCCCCGAGCCGGGCAGGCTAAAGGGGCCGGGACCCCCTGCGACGCTCCGGCCGATGGCGACCGCAGCGGACCGGCTCGGGGGATTCCCGCGCTGGGTGACCGAGGAGTACTGGATGGAGACCCGCCGGTCGATTCTGACGGCTCCCGTCCATCCGGGCGCCCTCCGCCGGGCGGCGCGCAACGCGAGGGCGTTGCTGCCGCGCCTCGCCGAGTTCACGGGCCGGTCCCCCGACGAACTGCACGCCTGGCTCGGGTCGGTCCGGCGCCGCCGGCTCGCCCAGGAGATCCGCCAGCGCTGCCCGTCCGCGTCGGG
>JASHVP010000190.1 GCA_030044475.1 Thermoplasmata archaeon
CCTCGCGCTCGGCGCGGAGCGGCCGGCGCCGCTCCGGGCGCCGGAGCCGCGACTCCCTCCGGAGGCCCCGCCCGCGGCCCCGTCGGGGGGCGGCCCGCCCGACTCCTCCCCGCCGTCCGCGGCGTCCGACGCGTGAGCGCGGGCTACGGGGTCTGCTCGAGCAGCCGCCGGGTCTCCTCGTCGGCGCTCGGCCCGGCGGGCTTCGCCGCCTTCGGCCGCGACGGCGTCCGCAGCACGGTCAGATAGACGATCGCGCCCAGGAGCGCCAGCGCCGGCAGCACCAGCAGGGACCAGACGTCCCCGACGTTCGCCGGGAAGATCCGCACCCCGGGCGGCGTCTGGCTGACGGACGTGAGCGGGGTCAGCCAGAGGATGAACTGCGAGACGTTCTGGCCGTAGAGGACGGAGTCCGTCGTCTGATTGGGCGCGAACCCGGCCGCGCGCCCGGCGACGACGAGCTGGGTCTGCGGGATTCCCGAGAAGTTCGCCCACCCGGTCTTCCCGGAGAGCCGGGAGACGTTCGCCGGATACGTCGTCCCGGTCGTCAGGTTGAGGCCGATGTACGTGAGCGTCACGGTCGCCAGCGGGATCGGCGGATGGTCCCCGCCGGTGCTGAGGACGAGGACGTGGAACGAGGCGAGCGGGAGCGGTTTGAGGTAGATCGGCACGTACAGCTGCTGGCCGCTCATCGCGTCGACGGTCGGCACCGTCCGGTTCGTCTCGCACCCCGGCGCCCACGCGGTGAGCGAGTAGTTGCCGGGGAGCGGGGCGATCGCGACCGTCCCGAGCGTGCCGGTGCTCAGGGCGGCGTGGTACGGCCCGGTCGGGAGGTTCTCCACGCTGGTCACGTTGACGAGCGCATGCTGCACGAGCTGGCCCGTGAGGGCGCCGGACGCGACGAACACCTGGACCGTGATCGAGGCGAGCGGAAGCGCCTGGAGGATCAGGGGCGCGGCCTGGATGCCGGAGTACACGAGGGTCAGGTTCGTGACCGCGGGCGAGAAGCCGTAGACGGTCGCGATGACGAGCGTCCGCCCGACGAGCTGGGTGGTGAGGTTGAGCCACCCGTCGGGATTCGTCGTCCCGACGATCACGCCGTTCATCTTCACGGCGACGTTCTCGAGCGGGTCCTCGACGTCGTCGGGCAGGGCCCCGATCGTGTGGACCTGCAGGACGAGCAGCGGCCAGAGCACCAGGAGGACCTCCGTCGTCTGGTTCGACACGGCGTCGACCGCCGACAGGTTCCCGTGGTCGCCGGCGAGGGCCACCGTGACGAAGCCGGAGCCTTCCGGCACGCCGCCCCACTCGACCTCTCCGGAGTCGTTCGTGAGGCGCGAGCCGTCGGGGACCGACAGGCCGTCGATCGTGAGGTTCACGCGGGCCCCGACGATCGAGGTCCCGTTCGGCTCGGTCACCACGACGAGGATCGTCCCGGGCGGGATCGGCGTGAGCGCGACCGCGAGCGTCAGGTTGACCCCGGGCGGGACCCAGACCGTGCTGGAGTTGGTCAGGAACCCGAGCGCGGAGGAGGTGACCGTCGTCAACGCGGCCGCCACGCCGCTCGCGTTCACGATCCCCGAGGGGCCGGTGGTGATCGGGGCCCCGCTGTCGACGACGACGGTCGCGTTCGCCACCGGCAGGTCCGAGGTGGCGTTCGTCAGGAGGATCGTCAGGTTCGAGACGTCGGAGAGCCGCCAGCTGTCGGAGAACGTGTTGAGCGGGGCGCGCCCGCCGATCAGCAGGAGCGTCGCGTTCCCCGGAGTGTTCAAGAACCCGGCGGCCGCTCCCGACCGCGCGCGCGGGGCGACCGATGTCGCGGCCGAGGTCCAGTCGAGGTACTGGAGGTTGAAGTAGTCGGTGTCGTTGAGCGCCGCGGTTCCGGTGCTCCCGCCGAAGAGGATCGCCAGCTGGCGCGCGGGGTCGTAGACCCAGACCGGGTTCTCTCGACCCACGGGGGTCGGGCCGAACGTCGGCGCGCTGACCCAGCGCCGGGTCGTCGGGGAGAACGTCCAGACCGCCGAGGTGCAGGGATAGCAGCCCCCGTAGAGCAGGAACGTGCCGGTCGTCGGGTCGTAGAGGAGCGCGCCCCCGTGGCTCGGCACGGGCTCCGGAAGGCCCGCGAACGTGAGGCGCGTCCAGACGTCGGTCGTCAGGTTCAGGAGCCAGGTGTCGGAGTACGTGACCTGCCCGAGCGACGAGTAGTTCTGCGCCCACCCGCCGAACAGCAGCGCGATCCCGTCGCCCACGGCGAACGCCGGGTCCTCCCGCGCCGGGGGCGCGACCGCGCCGGTGACGTTCGCCCAGGTGTCGGTGGTCGTCGAGAACACCCAGGTGTCGTTCGCGACCGCGTCGGTCGTCGTGTTGACGAGGCCGCCGAAGAGGACGACGGTCGTCGCGTTCGGCGCGGCCCCGAGGCCGAAGTCACTCCGGGGCGACGGCGCGACCGGCGGCGCGAGGTTCGTCCATCGGTTCTCGCTCTCATTGTACAGGTACGTGCCGCTGGAGAGTCCACCGACCCCGTCGCCGCCGAAGAGGATCCCTTCCCCGGTCGGAGCGATCGCGGCGAACCCGCTGTCGGCCATCCCGCCCGGGTTCGACGGCGCGACCTGGCTCCAGGCCAGTCCATGGCTCAGATTGTACGCCGGGGGGCCGTCCGCCGGGGGTGCCGGGACCGGCGCCGGAACGGCCGCGGGGGAAGGGGTCGCCCCGGCGGGGTCCGCGGGGGGAAGCGCGCGAGGGGACGGACCGGCCGGGGACGCGGCCGCGACCGCGGGGAGCCCCGAGACGAGGAGGGCGATCCCGACGACCGCTCCCGCCACCGCGCCCCAGGCGGGGCGACGGCCCCGGGAGCGCCGTCGAGGGCGCGGCCCGCTCGGGTTCGAAGAATGCATCGGGTCGGCCCCGGGTGGAGGGGTTCCCCCGAAGGACCTAGGCGGCACCCCCAGTAATACCCTACCGGGGCGGCCCGGGCGGCGGCGAGCATGCCGGTTCCCCTCGGCGTCCGGTGGACTTCGCGGTCGCGGGGCGGGCCTAAATAGCGCGGGCGGGTCGACGGCGCCGATGGCTCGCCGGGCGCGACGCTCCCCGACCCCGCGCCGGTCGCGTCGTCCGGCCCGGGCCGTTCCGGTCGTCGTCCGAGCCCCTCGGGGGCCGCAGGTCGACCTCGCGGAGGACCCCCGGGGCCACATCGTCTGCCGGGTCTGCGGACGGATCCAGGGCGTCGAGCTCACCGAACTCGACCGGCACCTCCTCACCCAGCTCGCCGCCCAGCATCCCGACGGCTGGAGCGTCGACCGGATCGCCTTCTCCCTGACCGGCGCCTGCCTGCGGTGCCGGGAAGGCGGCTCGGCCTGATCGGCGCGCCGGGGCGACCGCATGGCGGCGTACTTCACCGCGCCCCGGCTCGCGATCGGCACCGGGGCGGTGGAGCAGCTCAGCGGCCTCGGCGCCCGGCGGGCCGCGGTGATTGTCGACCCCGCGGTCGCCGCGGCGGACGGAGACCGGCGGGTCGGGGAGGAGCTGGCCAAGAGCGACACGTCGGTCGAGCGGATCGTCGTGGACCCGGCCCCGGACCGGATCCCGGCGGTCGTCGCCCTCGCCGGGCGCCTCCGTTCGTCCGGGCCGGAGTGGGTGGTCGTGGTCGGCGGGGGGCGGACGATCGACGCGGCGAAGGCGGCCCGCCTGCTGTACGAACGTCCGGAGCTCTCGCTCGCTGCGGGACCGGCGGTGCTCGACCTCGGGCCGTCCCCGCGCTCGCGCCTCGTGGCGATCCCGACGACCAGCGGAAGCGGGGCCGACGCCAGCTGGACCACGGACGTCCTCGCGGAGGACGGGCGGCCGGTGGAGATCGCCGACCGCGGGCTCGTCCCGGAATGGTCGCTCGTCGACGAGGCGTTCACGCGGGACCTCTCCCCCGACCTGCGGCTCGACGGGGCGTTCGAGGCGGTCGCACTCGCGGCCGAGGCGTACCTCTCCGCCTGGTCGAACCCGATCTCCGACGCCCTCGCCGTCGACGCCGCCCGGACGGTGCTCCTCCGGTTCCCGCACGCGCTGCGGTGGAGCGACGACCCGGACGCGAAGGCCGCGCTCCACACCGCCGCGTCGATCGCCGGGCTCGCCGCGTCGAACGCCCAGCGCGGGCTCGCCCACGCGCTCGCGCGCGCCCTCACCGGCGCGACCGGACTGCCGTACGGGCGCCTCCTGGGGATCGTTCTGCCGACGGTCCTCGAATTCGACCGCGCCGGGGCGCGCGAACGGTACGAGGCGCTCGGGGCCGCGACGACCGCCCCGGGCGACCCGACCCGGGGGTCGCTGGCGGATCGTCTGCGACGTCTGGCGGAGTCGTTCCGGTTCCCGTCCGACCTGCGCCAGGCGGGAGCCCCGCCGTCCGGGTGGGCCGTCGACCGCGCGACGGTCGTCGCGCACACGCTCCGGTCGCCGGCCGTCCTCGCGAACCCCCGGGTGCCGTCCGTCGCCGACGTCGAGGCGATCGTGACCACCGTCGCCGGCGGTCCGCCGATCTAGGCCCGGCTCACGCCGCGGACACCGCGACCTTCGCCGCGCGCGCCGGCGCTTCGGCCGGACGGGCGGGGGACTCGACCGCGCGGTTGATCGCGATCTCGGCCAGGTCGCTCGCGTAGAACGCGCTCCGTTCGAGGCTCTCCAGCACGTAGGCGAGCGCCACCGCGAGCCGCCCGCGCTTCGACGTCAACTCGCGCAGGATCTGGTCCCGCTCCCGCATCAGGACCTGCGCGGCGTCGATCACCTGGTTCGCCTTCGGAATGTCGCGCGAGTCGAGGCTGTCCAGCGCGTCGACGAGGCCCGCGGCGGCGCGGGTCGCCATCCGGTCGAGGGCGTCGACGATCTTCGACGGCAGCGGCTCCTTGCCGACGATCGAGACAGTCTCCGCGATCCGGACCGCGTGGTCGGCGATCCGCTCGAGGACGCGGGAGGCGAGCAGGTACGTCGAGCACTCGGGGAGGGTCAGGTCGAGGGTCGCGAGGATCCGGGCGTCGCGGAGCGCGCTCGTCACCTGCTTCTCGAGGAACCAGTGGAGCCGGTCGACCTCCCAGTCCCGCTCGACGACGTCGCGCGCGATGGCGACGTCCCGGCCGCGGAAGGCGGTCATCGCGTCGGACTGCATCGCGCGCACCATCTGATGCATCCGGCGGACGATCGACGGGATCGGCAGCGGGTTCGCGCCGACGACGTCCTGAAGGATCACCGACTCAGCGGTCTCCTCGAGGATCTCCGGCCCGATCATCCGCTGGGCGAAGCTGCGAACGACCTCGCGGGTCCGGGCGTTCATCCGGCCGCGGGTGCGGATCTCGAGGAGCGGATAGCCGGCGATGTACTCCGCGATCAGCCGGCGGAAGAGATGCTCGTCGTCCATCTCGTTGGTGACCTCGACGACCCGCCGCTCCGCCTCCGCCGGCCCGGCCGTCTCGGCGAACACCGTGAGGGAGCCGTCGGCGCGCGGCGTGAAGAACAGCACATCGCCCGGACCCAGGCCCCGGGCGGTCACCCAGTTCTTGGGCAGGGAGATGATGAACGTCGACCCGCCGGTCTTCTGGATCCGGCGCCCGTGGAAGCCTCCGCTCGACCGCATCTCCGTAGGCAGCCCGACCGACCATTCTCTATATAGCCTCGGTTGCCCGGCCGCGTCGTTCGAGGGCGCGTCGCGGGTCCGACAGTACATAGCCCGCGACGAGGTGCTGCGCGGCGGACCAAGGGAGGGAGCGGAACGGAGCGACGGTTCTCCTGGCGAGGACGCCCCCGGACGGCGCGCGACGGGGAGACGATCCTCGAAGCGCTCGGACGCGACGGCCTGCCGTCGGTCGTCCGCTCGCCGCGGTACCATCGGCCGCGCGGGCCGACCTGCGGGGTCGGCCAGTGCACGGGGTGCCTGGTCCGGGTCAACGGCCGCCCGAACGTCCGGGCGTGCCGTCACATCGTCGCCGACGGCGACGCCGTCGAGACCGGGAACGCCTGGCCGTCCCCGACGTTCGACCTCCTCGGCGTGCTCGACGTCCTCTTCCCGTCCGGGATCGACACGCTCCACGGCTTCCGCCGTCCGCGGTTCCTCACCGGGCTCTACCAGCGGGTCGTGCGGCGGCTCTCCGGCTACAGCGCCCTGCCGGACGCCGGGGCCGCCCGGTGCCTCGCCGCCCCCGCCACGCGATGGACCGGCCCCACGGTGGTGGTCGGGGCGGGACGCGCCGGCCGCGCCGCGGTCCGTCGGCTCGTGGCGGCCGGGGAGCGGCCGCTCGTCCTCGACCGGGCGCTCCGGGTCCCGGAGGTGCCGGGCGCCGACCTGCTGCCCGGATCGACGGCGACGTTCCTCCCTCCGCCGTCCGGCGATCCCGACCGACCGTTCACCCTTCTCGGGTACTCCGAGCCGGCCCGCGGGTTCGCGGTCCGCGCCCGACGGGTCGTGGTCGCCACCGGCGGCTACGATGCCGGCCTGCTGTTCGGCGGGAACGACCGCCCGGGCGTCGTGACGGCCGAGGGGGCGTTCGCCCTCACCCCGACGCCCGGCGCGGGTCCCCTCCGCCGGGCCGTGGTCATTGGGGGCGGGGACCGGGCGGCCGCCGCGATCGACCGACTGCACGAGTCGGTCGTCGCCGTCGTCGCCCCGGGCGAGATCCGACCCGAGGTCGTGCGTCGGGCCTCGGAGCTCGGGGTCCCCCTCTTCCCGCGCACGCTCGTCCGCAGCGTCGTTGGGCGCCGTCGGGTCCGGGGACTCCGGCTCGAGTCCCGGGGCGGCGGCGCCTCGTTCTCCGTCGACGGAGATTCCGTCGTCCTCGCGCACCGGCGGCTGCCGCACGCCCAGCTGTTCTTCCAGGCGGGCGCTCGGATGGGCTGGCGGGCCGGGACCGGCGCCTACTACCCCGAGGTGAGCGACGCCGGCGCGACGTCCGTCCCGGGACTGTACGCGGCGGGCACGGGAGCCGGCGTCGTTCCCGACGACGCGGAGGCGAGCGGCGAGCGGGCCGCCGCGGCCGCGCTCGCGGCGCCGATCGACGGACCGCCGCCGCGGTGGATTCCCCGCGACGGCCCCTCGGAGATGGAAGGGTACTACCGGGAACTCCTCGCCGGGCCCCGACCGGGCCGCTGGGTCGCGTGCCCGTGCGAGGACGTGCTGCTCGGGGAGATCGAGGAGGCGCACCGGGCCGGCTATCGGGGGATCGAGGTGGTGAAACGGTACACGGGCGTCGGGACGGGGCTCTGCCAGGGTCGGTACTGCCTCCCCGACACGTTGCTCCTCCTCGCCCGGCTGGAGCAGCGGTCGCCCCCTGAGGTCGGGTACATCACGCAACGTCCGCCCGTCCACCCGACCCCCCTCGCCGCGCTGGCGGCGCTGCGGGACGAGTTCCCCGCGGAGGCGACCCCGTGACGCTCGCCCGCTCCGAGTACCGGACCATCGTCGTCGGCGCCGGGATCGTCGGGTTGTTCACCGCGTACCACCTCGCCCGCGCCGGCGCCGGCCCGATCCTCGTCGTCGATCGGGGGTTCCTCTCGAACGGGGGGTCCGGTCGGAACGGAGGCGGCGTCCGGCAGCAGTGGGAGACCCGGTCGACGATCCGCCTCGCCCGCGAGGCGGTCGCCGACTACCGGCGGTTCTCCTCGGAGTTCGGCTACAACATCTGGTTCCGCCAGGGCGGCTACCTGTTCCTCGCCGACTCCCCGACGGAGCTGGCGCGACTCGCGCGCGTCCACGCCGTGGTGCGCGCCGAGGGCCTGCCGTCCGAGCTGCTCGACGCGGACGCCGTCGGCGCGCGGCTCGACGGGCTCGCGCCGGGCGCCGTCCTCGGCGGTTCGTACCTCCGCTCCGACGGGACGCTCTACCCGTTCCCGGCGGTCTGGGGGGTGTACGAGGCGGCGCGTCGGCTCGGCGTCGAGGTCGCCCTCGGCGTCGACTGCCGGGGGGTGACCGTGCGCGACGGACGCGTCGCGGGCGTCGCCACCTCCGCGGGGACGGTCGCCACCGGCACCCTCGTGAACGCCGCCGGCGGCTGGTCGGGCGACCTCTCCCGGTCCGCGGGCCTGGACGTGCCGAACGTCGCCTCCCGGCACGAGATCCTCGCGACCGAGCCGACGAAGCCGTTCCTCGACCCGATGGTCGTCCGGGCGTCGGATGGCCTCTACTTCAGTCAGACGATGCGCGGCGAGCTCGTCGGCGGGCTCACGGTCCCCCATCCCCCGGGGACGGCGCGGGGCGTCCCCAGCTCCCCCCGCTTCCTGACGGCGATGGCCGGGGCGCTCGTCGGGCTCTGGCCGCGCCTCGGCGCGCTGGGCGTCCTCCGGGCGTGGACCGGCTTCTACGACGACACGCCGGACGGGCTCCCGATCGTCGGCGCCGACCCCCGCCTCGCCGGCTTCGTCCACGCGAACGGCTTCGGCGGCCACGGATTCATGCTCGCGCCGGCGGCGACACGTCGCGTCGCGGCCGCGGTCCTCGGCGAGCGGGTCGACCTCGACCCGGCCGAGTTCTCGCCAGGCCGCTTCGTGGGGCGGACGACGCCGACGACCGTCGAGCGGCTCCAGCTCGGCTGACGGCGCCCGCCACCGTTTTGGCTCCCTCGACCGCTCGGGCCGCCGTGATCGGTCCGTTCCCGTGGGACCCGTTCCTGCCGGGCGAGCCGGACCCGCGGGGGCCGGACCCGGTCCAGGCCGCTTCGTTCCGGGCAGCGATCACCGCCGCGGACGCGTACCGGTCGGTGCGCCTCGTCCTGCGGCGGGAGTCCGGCACGCTGCGCGTCGGCAACCGGTTCGTCGCCGACGGGCGGTATCGCGAGGTCGCGTTCGTCGCGGCGGGGAACGCCGCCCAGTCGATGGCGCTCGCCGCGCTCCACGTCTTCGGCGACCGGTTGACCCAGGGGTTCCTCGCCTCGCCCGAACCGATCGCTCCCGAGCTGCCGTTCCGGGGGGTGCGCACCCCGCCGGGCTGGGGTCCCGCGAAGTCGGCGCCCGAGGCCGTCACCGCCGCGCTCGAGATGGTCGCGGAACTGCGGGACGGCGACCTGTTCCTCCTGTTGCTCTCCCCCGGCGCGATCCGGGCGTTCTCCGGCCCGCCGCCGGGGATGACGGACGAGGAGTTCGCCGCCGTGCTCGAGCGGGCGCACGCGGCCGGCGCCACCGCGGGGGAGGTCGCGCTGCTCGCCCGCGTCCTCGGGACCGGCGCGGTCGGCGGCCGTCTCGGGTCGCGCGTCGCGCACGGCGACGTCGCCACGTTCCTGGTCGACCGGGGCGACGGGGCGGCGCGGCTCGGCGGCGGTCCGATGCGGCCGGTCCACCCCGAGGAACGGACCGAGGCCCGGACGGTCGCGGAACGGACCGGGGTCGCGTCGGAGCTGC
>JASHVP010000191.1 GCA_030044475.1 Thermoplasmata archaeon
TTCGCGGTGCCGGAAGCCATCTTATGGCTCCTCGCCTACACGCTGGGGCTCCACGCGGCGTTCAACTGGATCGGGTGGAAGGCCGGGTTGAAGAAGGTGCCCTGGTGACGCCTGCCTCGTCGTCGCCCGACCGCGCGGCCGTCCTCGCGACCCTCCTCGAGGCCGAGGCCGTCCGGTTCGGCGACTTCACGCTCGCCGCCGGGGAGACGAGCGATGTCTACGTCGACGTGAAGCGGGCATGGCCGGACCCCGACCGGCTCGACGTGCTCGCGCGGGCGCTCGCGGAGCAGGTGGGCGAGACGGACCGGATCGGGGGCATGGAGCTCGGCGCGGTGCCGCTCGTGGTCGCCACCGCGCTGCGGGTCCGCAAGCCGTACGTCGTGCTGCGGAAGGCCGCGAAGGAGCACGGGACGAGGCAAGCGTTCGAGGGGGAGATCCGACCGGGGGATCGCGTCCTCCTGGTCGAGGACGTCTCGACCACCGGCGGCAGCATCGCCCGCTCCGTCGAGATCGTCCGCGCCGCCGGGGGGGTGGTCGACCGGGCGCTGGTGATCGTCGACCGGGAGGGGGGCGCGACCGAGCGCCTGGCCGCGATCGGGGTCCGCCTCACGGCCCTGCTGACGTTCTCCGAGCTGCGGCGGGCCCGCCGGTGAGCGGCACCCTCGGCGACGACGCGTCGGTGCGGGTCGCCGACCCGGCCGAGGCGAACCAGGTCTACGCGAAGGGGTTCTTCGGCACGGTCGACCGCGACGGCGCCCTCGTCCTGGACCGGTACGAGTCGGTCTACCTCGCCGAGATGGGACGCCTCGAGGTCCGCCGGGCGTCTGGGACGGTCGACTGGCCGAAGGTCTTCCGGCGCGCCGTCCGTCGGGAGCCCGGGTTCGCGGCCCGGTACCTCGTCTTCCGGGACCTGCGGCAGCGGGGGTACGTCGTCCGCGCCGGCCCGCCCCCCGTGGCGTTCACCGTGCTGCCGCGCGGCGGGACGCTGCACAAGACGCCGTCCCGGTACTGGGTGGAGGCGCTCAGCGAGCGCGTGCCGTTCGACCTGGCCCGGCTGTTCGACCTGGCGGACCGCGCCCAGTCCGCGAAGAAGACGCTCCTCCTGGCGATCGTCGACGAGGAGTCCGACCTCACGTACTACCGGGTCCGTCGCCCGTCGCCGACGGGCGCCCTCCCGCCCCGCCCGCTTCCGGAGCCGACCGAGGGGTGGCTGGCCGAGGACCGGGTCACCGTGCACGATCCGACGGCGGTCGTCGAGCTCGGGAAGGAGCTCGCGTACGGC
Organism: Thermoplasmata archaeon; assembly: GCA_030044475.1. Lineage (GTDB taxonomy): Archaea > Thermoplasmatota > Thermoplasmata > Lutacidiplasmatales > UBA184 > Lutacidiplasma. Next base: position 1,283 of record JASHVP010000191.1, read on the forward strand.
AGCCGCGTCGGCGACCGCCTCGAGCTCAGCCTGCTCGAGGCGGCGTACCTCGTCGAAACGGGCCAGCTCCGGCTCCGGGACGCCGCCTCCGGCCGGGACGTCCGTCCGGAGCGTCTCGAGCGCCGGGCCGGACGGCTCGACCGCCGGTTCGCCGAGCGCCTCGCCGCCTACCGGGACCTCCGAGGCCGGCGCCTGGTCGTCAAGACGGGATTCAAGTACGGAGCCCACTTCCGGGCCTACCCGCGCAATCCGGAGCACGCGCACGCCCGCTACCTCGTCCAGGCCGTCCCCGCCGACCACCGGGCGACCTGGCCCGAGGTCGCCGGGAACGTCCGCGTGGCCCAGGGCGTCCGCAAGGAGTTCGTCGTCGCGGGCGTCGTCCCCGACCGTCCGGTGCGGTTCCTCTCACTGGAGCGGATCCGTCCGTGACCGGACCCGGCCGCGCGTCGGGGACGCCCCGCGGTCCGGGAATCCCTCGCGGAGCATCGCGTCGAGGAGGACCGTGTGCTTCCGCTCGTCCGACTCCATGCTCTCCCACAGGACGGCCATCACGCCGCGCAGCGAGACCCCGGAGCCGGCCCACGGGTCGGCCTCCGCGTCCCGCTCTTTCGCGATCAGGCGCTCCAGGTCCTCGCGCGTGACCCCGCTCGCGAGCGGCCGGTGGATGCCCCGGTCGAGGTAGGTCTGGATCGACGCGACGATCTCCGCGTGGCGGAGGCTGTCGGCCGCGATCTGCCGGAACACGGCGCGCGTCAGCTCGTCGCGCGACTTCTGCGCGAGCCGCATGCACTCGGCCACGGCCGACTGCTCGGTCCCGATCCGCTGACGGAGGGCCCGGGTCAGCGCCCGGCTCTCGGCCAGGGACGAGCTCCGGCCGCGGCGGACCCCGGACGGCCCCGGGGGGGCTTCGGACGCCAGGTCCTGGGCGGCTTCGAGGACGATCCCGAGCGCGTCCCGCGCCGACGTCTCCCCCGCGGCGAGACGCTCGGCCGCCGCGCGGGCGATCGATCGAGCCCGGGAATCCCCGACCAATCCGGAGAGCTCCCGGCCCAGCCGCCGGCCGGAGAGGTACTGGGAGACCGCCGACGGCGCGAGGCCCAACGCCCGGGCGGCGCGTCGCTCGGGCAGACCGTTCGTTTCCACGAGTTCGCGCGCGATCAGCGCCTGGGCGACGTGGACCCACGAAGTGGCCGCCTCCGACGAGCGCGACATCGTCCGGCCATCGCTCGGCGGCTCTTAGGGTTCGGCGGCCCGCCGACCCCTCGTCCGCCGCGGCGCCCGCGGACCGTTCGGCGGGGTCCGGCGCGCCGGGTCT
>JASHVP010000192.1 GCA_030044475.1 Thermoplasmata archaeon
TACGAGCTCGCGAGGAGCGTCGCGATGGCCACGCCGGTCGGGAACGTCGCGTTGGACACCTGGGACGTCCCGGGCCAGAGCGAGGTCGCCTCGTACGCTTGGGCGTAATCGGAGCCGATGAACCAGTCGGCCCCGCTCTGGTTGTCGTGGACGAACAGGTGCGGCGCTGCGCCGCCCGAGACGGGGCCGATCGCGGCGGGGACCAGGTCGTGGGAGAATCCGAGGCTGGCGGCGTCCGAGAGCCCTCCGACTCCGACGACCCGACCTTGCAGGGGACCCGCGAGGACGAGGGTTCCGGTCGCCGTGTAGAGGAGGCGTCCGTCGACGGTTCCGTAGGATACGAGCCGAAGGCCGGTGAGCTCCGAGACCGCCCTCGGGGTCGCCACGAGGGAGAGCAGGACCCCCCCGTCCATCGGCCGAACGTCGCGCGCGCCGACCGCGGCCAACTCCGCCGAGACCGCGGCGACCGACGACGACGACGGGCCGAACCGCGCGACGAACTGCCCGTACGAGAGGAAATGATCGTAGGACGGGGAGGTCGGGGACTCGACCGAGGCGAGGTACTCCGCGAGTTCGGCCGGGTTCGACCACGCCAGCGAGAGCGTCAGCACGATCTGCGAGTCGGGATCGAGCGGGTGGAGCGCGGCCCCCCGCGGGGCCGGTACGGCATCGGTGACCACGACCGGGTGGCTCGGCGACGAGGTCCCCGGCTCCGCGGGGACGGCGCCGACGACGGGGACGACGAGGGCGCTCGCCACCATGAGGGCCGTGACGAGGCCGACCGAGAATCCGGGCGACGACCGGCGCATTCGGGGTACGAACGCGGCAGAGGTACTAATGCGCACCACCGCGCGTCGCGCGTGGCCAACTCTTTAGTTTGGGCCAGGCTCGGCCCCGGGGATGTCGTCACCGGACGCGGCCCCGTCGAGCCGGTGCGTCTTCTGCGACATCGCCGAGAAACGCTCGCCGGCCTGGATCGTCTACGAGGACCCCGCCACCGTGGCGTTCCTCGACATCTTCCCGTTCACCCGGGGGCATCTCCTCGTCATCCCCCGACAGCATGGGGCCCGCCTGACCGACCTCGCCCCGGAGAGCCGGCGGGCGCTCATCCAGAGCGTGGCGCAAATGGGCCATCGGGTCGAGCGGCTCGCACCGGACTACAACGTCGCCCTCAACGCCGGCGCGGCGGCCGGGCAGATCGTCTTCCACGTGCACTTCCACGTCATCCCGCGCTACGGGGAGGCGAATCCGTTCCGCGCGACCACCCGGGCCCCGCTCGAGGCCGAAGACGCGCAGAGGCTCCTCGCCGAGCTCTCCCCCGCCTGACGGGACGATGTCGGCGACGCTCCGCCCACCGGCGGTCGCGGGGCAGTTCTACCCGTTCGACGGCGCGGAGCTGACCCGCCTGGTCGAGCGGTGCTTCACCGACCCGCGCGGCCCGGGGGAGTTGCCGGTCCGGCGGCGCGCTCCGACCCGCGGCCTGCAGGCCGCGGTGGTCCCGCACGCCGGACTCGAGTACTCGGGCGCGATCGCCGCGCACGTCTACGGCTTGGTCGCGGCGCAGCGGCCCCCGGCGACGGTCGTGATCCTCGGCGTCGACCACCACGCGGCGCGGCCGTGGCCCGCCGTCTCGGCGCGCGCTTGGGCGACCCCGCTCGGTCCGGTCCCGTGCGACGAGGCGATGGCCCGCCGGCTGTCCCGCGGTCCGATCCGGATCGACGAGGCCGCCCATCGCGACGAGCACTCGATCGAGGTCCAGCTCCCGTTCCTCGACTACGTGCTCCCCCATCCGCAATTCGTCGCCGTGCAGGTCCCGTTCGGCCCGTACGCGTCCCTCGAGCGGGTCGGAGCGGCCGTCGCCGAGGCGGTGGCGGGCCACGACGTGCTGCTCCTCGCCTCGACCGACTTCTCGCACTATGTCCCGGCGGAGACCGCGCGGCGGTCGGACGGGCTCGCGATCGACGCGATCCGCTCCGGCGACCCCCGACGGCTCTACGACACCGTCGTGACGAACGACATCTCGATGTGCGGGATCGCTCCCACGACCGCGCTCCTGGTCGCGGTCGGCGGCCGGACGCTCGTGCCCCGGGTCCTCCGCTGGGGGCACTCCGGCGAAATCGCGTCCATGCGCGACGTGGTCGGGTACGCGGCGATCGCCCTCGAGGAGAGCGGGCCCGCGGCCCCCGTTAAATAGCGCCCCCGGCTCGCCGCGCCCGTTCCGGCATGATCCTCTCCGACCGTCGAATCCGCGAGGCGATGGCGGAGGGCCGGATCGTGATCCGGCCGTTCCGGCCCGACTGCCTCGGTACGAACTCGTACGACGTCCATCTGGGACCGTACCTCGCGGTCTACCGATCGGCCGCCCTCGACGCTCGGGTGGCGAACCCCGTCCGCGAGTTCCGGATCCCGAAGGACGGCCACGTGCTGGTCCCCGGGCAGCTGTACCTCGGCGTCACGGAAGAGTACACCGAGACCCACGGCTTCGTCCCGTTCCTCGAGGGGAAGTCGAGCGTCGGGCGGCTCGGGATCGACATCCATTCCACGGCGGGGAAGGGGGACGAAGGGTTCTGCAACTACTGGACGCTCGAGATGAGCGTGAAGATCCCGGTCCGGGTGTACGCCGGGATGCCGGTCGGTCAGCTGATCTACTTCGAGATCTCGGGCGCCGTCGACCGGAGCTACGCGACGAAGCCGAGCGCCAAGTACCGCGCCGTGAGCCGGCACCCGACCCCGTCGCGGATGTTCCTCAACTTCCCGCCGGCTCGTCGGACGGCGGGCGGCCGCCGCCGCGCCGGGCGGTCCCGCCGGGCGTAGCCGCCCCCGCCCCCGCCGGGCCGACCAGGTAGAACGCCGGTCGCCCCGGACGCGCCCGCTCGCGGCGGCCGCGCGGGTCGTGCGGGCCGGCCTCCGATTCCGGCCAGACCCGCACCTGGGAGAACCCGTACCGACGGACCAGGTACGCCTCGGCGGCTCGGAGGACCCCCGCCTCCTCGATCGCCGGTTCCTCGGTACGGGGTTCGGTCCGGAGGAGCGGGAGCACCCGCTGGAGGTACTTCGGGATCTCCGAGCGGGCGGCCGACAGCTCCGCGTGCGCCCCCGCCCGGTCGAGCACGGACCGGATCGTCGGCTCCTCGCCCCGGGCGAGCGACTCCCGGAGCCACGCCTCCACCGTGCGCTTCCACGGCGCGGCGACGAAGAAGGCGACCTCGCGGAACGGGGCCTCGCCGCGCTCCTGCGCCGGGCGGAGGACCGCCCGCAGGTCGTCCTCGACGCGCTCGAGGAACGCCTCCTGGCGTTCGGCCCGCTCGGACCGGGCGAACTCCGACGGATCCGGGAACGGCGTGGACGCGACCAACCGGTCCGCCGGCCCCCCCTGGAGCTCCTCGGCGAGGTGCGGGGTGATCGGCGAGAGCAGACGGACCCAGGCCCGCGCCGCGGCGTCCGTGACGTCCCCGGGGACCCCGCCCCGGGCGTAGTACCGCCGCAGGAGCGCCGGAACGCGGATGTACGTGAGGTCCGCGGCGGTGTGGAGGTCGGTCCCCTCGTAGGCGACCCGCACCGACGACACCAGACGGTGGAACTCGCTCGCGAGCCACGCATCGAGCTCGGGCTCGCCGGCGCCCGACCCGCGGGCCTCCCGCACGAGCCGCTCGATATCGTGCAGCCGGTCCCGGGCGGCGTCGAGCAGCTCGGGGTCCCACTCGATGTCCTGCGACGGCGAGCTCGCGATCGAGTACATCAGCCGAAGGGCATCCGGGCCCCCGTCCGCCAGGGCCTGCTCGACCGTCGGGATCCGCCCGCCCTTGGCCCCGACCTCCTTCTTCGAGAGCTTGCCGCCCTTCGCTCCCGTGATCCAGCCGTTCACGTAGATCCCGCGGGGCTGACGCTCGGCGTCGACAAGGGCGACGTGCGTGAACAGGAAGGCGGGGAAGTGCACCCGCTTGTGCTCCTTCCCGCCGCAATTGTAGTCGAGGGGATACCAGTAGAGGAACTCCGCTCGGACCTCCTCGAGCGTCGAGCGGGCGACCGACGGCTCGCCCGG
>JASHVP010000193.1 GCA_030044475.1 Thermoplasmata archaeon
CGATGACCTCGGCCCCGGCCGGAGAGCGGACCTCGATCAGGAACCGGTGCGGTCCCGGACGGAGCAGCTCCGTGATCACGAGGTCCGCGCCGCCCGAGACGGCCGGGCCGGTCCCCATCGAGGTACAGAAGCAGGTGCCCCCGGCCTGCCCGCATTGGACGGCGATCTGCAGGACCCGGGCCCGCCGCGCCCGGTACGACGGGTCGGCCACCGCGCCCTTCAGGAACACCGTGTCCGTCACGGCGAGGGCGGCGAGCTCGCACGCTCGCATGCCGAGAAAGGCGAGGCGGGGTCCGTCCGTCGGCTCGGGGTCGACCGTGAACGACCCTTCGCCCCGGTGGGCGGTCCACAGCCGCTCGCGGGGAGGAAACAGGAACCGCTTCCAGGAGGTCGGACCCACGTTGTATCCGAATACCGCCTCGTCGGCGCGTCGGGCGATCCGGTACGTCCCCCCGTCCTGCGTATCGGTCCAGCCGATCGGCAGGTCCTCCACCCGCTCGAGCGGACCGTACACGATCGCCCCGTCGCGCACGGTCGGGCCGACGATGTCGTACCCGGACGCCCGCAGCGCGCCAAAGAGCGCGGGGAGATCCGGGCGGGCGAGCACGCCGCGGTCCCCGACGCCGGCTCCGACCGCCCCCGTAGGATCGCCTCCTCCGGCGAGCGGAGACGGACCGATGATATCTGTCTCTCCGAGAGTCCGTCATACGTTATCTTCTTATAGTATCGCAAATTTACTTCTGACGTACATCCGAGGGGAACGAGATGACGAAGGAGATTCCGACGCGCGAGAGGGATGCCGAGCCAACGACCGACTTCGACCGGACGTTCGACGAGATCCGCCAGCGGTTCCTGGCCTCCTGGGGGATCGCCCCGCTCGGGGCGACCGAGCTCCCCGGGGACGGGAGCCTCGGGTGGCGGGCGGCCCGCACCGACGTGAAGGACCTGGGGGCGGCGTACCAGATCGTGGCCGAGGTGCCGGGGATCCCGAAGGAGCAGATCGACGTCCGCGTGCGGGGGTCGAGCGTCGAGATCGTGGGAACGTCGACGGCCGAGTCGGAGACGAAGGACGCCGCCGTCGTCTACCGCGAGCGCCGCTCCGCCGGGTTCCGTCGGACCCTCGAGCTCCCCGAGGCGGTCGTGGCGTCCGAGGCGAAGGCGAGGGTCGAGAACGGGCTCCTCGAGCTCGAGCTGCCGAAGCAGCACCCGACCCCGTCGCCCGCCGAGGTCCGGGTCGCGGTCCAGTAGGACCCCCGTCCGGCCGAACCCCGAACCCGTTCCCCGGCCGGGCCGGTCCACCGGCCCGGCTCACAACGAGGGCGGCCCCCGCCCTCGGGACGCCCGGGAGAGCGGGTGGTCCCCGAGCAGGTCCTCGATCCGATACCCCTCGACCGACCCCTCGAACTCGTGCAGGAGCGCGACGACCATCTTCGCCGCCTCCACCGGGTACTTCCCGACCGCCGTCTCGGCCGCCAGCACCAGGCCGTCGGCGCCGTCGAGGAGGGTGTTCATCACGTCGTTGACCTCGGCGCGCGTCGGCGTCCGACGGGTCACCATCGACTCGAGCAGGTTCGTCGCGACGTAGACCGGGATCCCGAGGGCGTTCGCCTTCCGGACGATCGCCTTCTGCAACAGGGGGATCGCCTCGATCCGGACCTCCCGGGAGAGGTCGCCGCGGTCGATGATCACCGCGTCGGCGCACTGGGCGATCTTCCCGAGGTTCCGCACGCCCTTGCGGCTCTCGATCTTCGCCATGATCGTGCTGCGGGGACCGACCATCGCGCGCAGCTGGTTCACCGACGCCGGGGTCTCGCAGAACGACAGCGCGTACTGGCCGATCTCGTGGGCGACCGCGGCCCGGATCGCGAGGAAGTCCTTCTCCGAGAACGCCGGGAGCGACGGCGAAGGGAAGGCGGTCACGGCCTTCCGGGGGCCGACCTCGCCTCCGGTCACGACGGTCGCGACCGCCGCCCCGTCGTGGACGCGGTCGACCCGGAGGACGACCGAGTCGAAGTCGATGCTGACCCGGGCCCCCGGGGCGAGGCGGGCGATCGCGTCCGGGGGTGAGAGCGGCAACGCCGCCGCCGACCCCACGATCGGGTCCGGGACCAGCCGGACCCGGGCGCCCGCCGTCACCACGGTCGCCGCGCGGACCCGGCCGGTCCGGATCTGGGGGCCCTCCGTGTCGAGGCAGATCGGCACCTCCGTGGCGTGCTGGATCCGGCGGATGATCCCCTCCAGGTCGGAGAGCGGGGTGTGGGACATGTTGATGCGGAAACTCGTGACCCCGACGTCGGTGAGGGCGCGGATGACCCGGGGGTCGAGCGAGCTCGGCCCGAGCGTGCAGAGGAGCGCCTTGCGGATCGGCATGGAGGGACCGACCGCGAGTTTGGGCCGAGTATTTAACGAGACGCCAAAATCCTATATTTGGGGCCGGGCCGAGCGGTGCCGCCCTCGGTGCGTGGCGACGTCCAGACGGTACAGCGCCCCGGCGTTCCGCCAGAAGATCCGCTCGAGCTCGGAGCGGGTGAAGCCGAGCCCCGCGACGGCGCGCACCGCCGGCCCGAGCGGGTCGAGGGGATAGTCGCTCCCGAAGAGCACCCGGTCGACCCCGACCTGGCGGAGCACCCACCGGAACGTGGGCGCGAACGGGCCTCCGGCGAGGAACGGGCCGGTCGCCGAGACGTCGATCCAGACGTTCCGGTGCCACCAGGGATAGCGGGCGAGGACCGGGTAGACCAGCAGCTCGGGGTAGCGCGGACCGTGGGCATGGGCGAGGACGATCTGGCTCTCCGGCACGGCCAGGGCGAGCCGCACGAACTTTCCGGGCTGGCCGGCGTCGAACGGAGAGTAGGCGTCGAACAGGACCGGGAGCCGTCGCTCGGCCGCCCGGCGCACGACGGCCTCCACGCGCGGGTCGGCGACGTCGAACGCCTGGGTGTTCGGGTGGAGCTTCAATCCGCGCGCCCCGGCCGACGCCAGCCGGTCGATCTCGGCGAGCGCCGGGGCCCCGTCCAGCGGATGCACCGAGCCGACGGCGTAGAACCGGTCCGGGTGCGCGCGGGCGAGCGCGAGCACCGCATCGTTGCGCCGCCGCGTGGCCTTCGGGTCGCGTCGCGGCGCCATCGCCAGCACGCCCGCCCACCGGAGGTCGACGCCGCGGGCGGCGCGGAGGTAGTCGGTCGGGCCGAACGCCCCGGCCCGCACCGGCGACAGCTCGGGGAGGTGGAGGTGCGTGTGGATGTCGACGACCGGGCCGGAGTACGTCCGACCGCGCCGCGGCACGGTCCCGCTACCCGAACCCGGGGATCGCCTTGCCGTCGCGCCCGCCGCCCGGTCGGAGCGGCGGCTTCCGCAGCTCCTTCGGGGACTCGACCAGCCGCACGAGGGGCGCCGACTGGACGACGTACGTCGGGAGCCCGGTGTTCGGGTCGTTCCCGGCGCGCAGGATGTTCATCAGCTCCAACCGGACCTCGATCACCGAGCCGTCCTTGAGCTTCAAGCGGTACTTCCCGTCGCCGTCGAGGACCGTGTAGTCGACGATCTCGGCGTTCGCCAGGTCCGGAGGGACGCCCCCCGCGCTCATCCGGCGGCGCTCCGCGCGGCGACCCGCGCCTTCAGGAGCGCGCGGGGGTCCTGCGCGTCGACCGTCAGGCCGAGCGAGACGCACGTCCCGATGACCTGGTTCATCCGCTCCTCCGCGCTGCGGCCGAAGAGGTCGTCCCCCTTCGCCTCCGCGATCCGGCGGACGGCGG
>JASHVP010000194.1 GCA_030044475.1 Thermoplasmata archaeon
CGGCCCGGGCGCTCGCCCGGGCGTTGATCCGCCGGAACGGGTCGCTCGGTGCGGCCAGACGCAACCCGAAGAACTCTCCGCTCGAGCTGACGTACCGGGACGGGGTCTCCCCCGGGACCGCGAGCGTGTGCTCGAGCCGGATGGCGCCGAGCTCGAGGAGCTCGGGCGGGTACCGCTCGACCAACAGCGGGGCTCCGTCGACGGCGACGGGGCGTTCCACCAGCCCGAGCGGGTCCCGCCACGTGACCGTGGGCGGCACGATCCGGGCGATGGTGGGCTCCGGCGCGGTCAGCCGCAACGTCCCGCGGATCGACTCGGCGTCGCGTCGCGTCTCGAACGGCCCCGCGAGCCGCAGGCCCGACGGCGGCGCGAGGGCCAGCTCGAGGTCGGCGGCCATCGAGGCGGGCTCCGGGACCAACGAGAGGTCGACGTTCACCTGGGGCCCCGCGCCGGCCGCCTCCCAGCGAAGCGAGGCGCGGGCCGCGCGTCGCGGCCCCGCCAGAGCGGCCGCGAGCGGCGCGACGAGCAGGGGGATGGCGAGGAAGATCGGGACCGGCGTCCGTCGGGCGATCCCGGCCCCGAACAACAGGACCGCCGCGGCGATCAGGAGCAGGGTTCGGGGGCGCCAGACGAGCCCCGGTGCGGCCGGTGGCTCGCTCACGAGCCGGCCTCGAGCTCCGCCACCCGGTCCCGGACGTAGGCGACGAACGCGTCGTGCGGGAGCGCCGCGATCCGTTCGAGGTCGTCGGGGCGGTGGCTCGGGAGGTGCGGGTTTCGCACCGAACGGTCGATCTGGTCGAGCAGGAGGACCAGTTCCTCCCGGTCGAACCGGCTCCCGTCGAGCGCGGGCAACGACCCGCCGGACGACGGGACGCTGCCGGACCCGGTGACGGCCGTGGGGAGACCGGGCGAGCCCCGCGGGGCCCGCGACCCGCTCCGCCAGCCGTCCAGGACCATCACGGCGCCGAGCGTCGCGGCGCCCACGGCCGCCGGCAGCGCGATGGCGAGGTTCGGCCCGGCCCAGATGGCGAGCGCGGCGACGCCCAAGGCGGCGAGGAGCAGCGCGAGGAACGACCCGGAGAGGCTCATGCCGGGGGACCCCGGCGGTCGAGGTCCCGGAGCGCCGCGCGGATCGCCCGCTGCGCCCGGTCGGCCGCCTCGGCCCCCATCGGATGGGTCGAGTATCGGGCCTCCTCGAACAACCGGGTCAGGTCCTCCGCGTCGTGCGGGCCGACCCCGAGGTGGACCAGGTGCTGGATCCGGATCTCTTCGGGCGTCGCGACCTCAACGTCGCCGACCATCGAGCTGACCCGGGAGAGGAGCCGCCCGTAGAGGGCGAGGATCGTCGACCGGGGGTCGGCGCCGTCCGCCAACGCCGACTCGGCCTGGACGAGAGCGGAGCGGGCGGCGGCCGACGAGGGGGGGGACGGGCCGCGGGATCGCCCGGACGAGCCGAGCCGCCGCCCGAGCAGGGAGCCTCCCACCGCCGCGACGAACGCTCCGACTAAGACGAACAGCAGGACGTCCCCGGCCCACGGCGGGAACGTCCAGAAGCTGAGGGTGCCCCCCGTACCGTTGATCGTCCCGGAGCTGTTGGTCGGCGGCGTCGAGTTCGTCGTCGTGTTCGTTCCGGAACTGGTCCCCCCGCTCGTAACCTGGGACCCGCCGAGAAAATGGGACAGGACCACGAACCCGATGAGGAGCAGGATGCCGATGAGGATCGAGAGGACGATCTGGTTCGGCACCATCGCCGTGGGCCCCGTCGCCCGCTGGGCGAGCAGGATGACCACGAACGCGACGAACAGCCCGAGGACCGGAAGGGCGACGATCCAGAACGGCAGAATCACCTCCGTAGCCGGCGCCTGGTTCGGGGCGTGCGACGGCGCGGTCGCCAGGACCGTCGCGGCGATCCCCCCGCCCACGGCGACGAGCAGGAGCGCCAGCAGCAGCCAGCTGCCCCGTCCCCCGACGGCCACGGTCCCCCGTCCTCGCGAGGCCCCGGTCGGGCGATATACCCTTCCCCTACGCGGTCGGCGGGTTCGCCGGCGGGCCGACGGGTTTCGACAGGAAGTACACGCTCCGCCGTTCGTGGTTCGCCGTCGAGACGACCGCGAAGTCGTCGACCGCGTACCCCGCGTCGAACGATGCCCGGAACGCGTCCCGGACCGCGTGGCGCCAGGTCCGCAGGGACTTCGGTTCGTGCTCCCGGACGGCGGCGAGGTCGAACGGGATCTCGAGGTGCGCGGACGGTCCCGACGGCTCCTCGACCGCGGTCGGGATCCGGAGACCGCTCTCCCCCTGGTCGGTCGTCACGACCCGGAACGACCGCTCGAACCGGGCCCGGTCTTCCGCGGGAGACCGAGGCGGGGCGTTCAGGCGAGCCTCGACCGCGGGGGAGGCGATCGACCAGACCGTGAGGAGCCGGTCTGTCTCGAGCCCCCGGTTCGCCCCGTCCGACATCTGTCCGTAGTAGTGCGGGAGGTACTTCCGGGGGACGCTGCCGAGCCGTCGGACGTTGAGGAACGCGTTCCGGCTCACCAGCGGGTCGAACGTCCAGCGGACCTCCGCGAGGCCGAGCTTCGTGACCTCGTCGCGCTGGTACAGCTTGAGCCGGAACCCGAGGTGATGGTTCTGGTACTCCGGCCGGACCATCAGCAGGTGGGAGTAGTGGTAGAGGGCCGCCCCGTCCCAGCCGAGGAACGAGACCGCGGCGCCGGCGAGGTAGATGTCCGCGAACGCCCCGAGGACGAGGCCTCCGTTGTCCTGGAGCGCTCGCTGGAGGGAGGTCGGCATCCCCCCCGGGGAGGAGGTCCCGAACGCCGCCGACAGGAGCTCCTCGACCTGACGGAACTCCTCGGGCTTCTCCAACCGGCGGAGGCGGAACCCTTCGATGCGACCGTCGACCCCGGCGGACGCCACCTCCCGCCGACGGGCGGGCGATACTTAACGCGGGCGCGCCGAGCGCCTACCGACGGACCCGAAGCTCCGCCCGCTTCTGGTCGTACCGGATCTCGTCGTTCGGCGTGAGGTCCCAGAGAAGGTCCTCGAGCTCCGGGATGTTCCGCAGGAACTCGGCCTTGCTCTTCGTCAGCATCAGGTGCTCGAACTTCCGGCGGGCAACGTAGTACGCTCCCACGAGGTACGCCCCAACGATCGCGACGATCGGCCCGACGACGATGAAGACCAGGTTGTAGTTCGCGTTCGGCGTGTCCGTCACCGAATTGATCGTCGGGAACGGGGGGGTGCTGTTGAGCGGGGTGAAGTACCCGATCGCGAGGATGCTCAGGAACACCCCGATCACGAAGACCACGAGGGAGACGATCTCGCGGTGCACGCGGAAGCCGTGGCGGAGCTGCTGGGAGAACGTCCGCGTGGCGGAATCCGATGGCATCCGGTCGGCGGGAGGTCGTCGGCCTTATCAACCTACCGAAGCGGGGCGATTCCCCCCGCCTCGGGCCCCCCGGGAGCCTCCGCCGGGGTCCGGCGGTAGGTCCGCGCCCGTTCGGACGGCGGCGCCGGCGGTGGGGCGCCCGGAGGGGGGATCGTCGCGAGCATCGCCCGGAGGCGCTGGTAGATGAGCCAGCCGCCGAGCAACGCCACGATCGCTCCCCCGAAGGCGGCGGCCTCGCCCCCGAGCGGGCCGAGCCCGATCAGGAAGAAGCCGAACCCTCCGACGAGGAGCCCGGAGAAGGGCCCTCCGCCCGACCGCCCGGTGTGCGGCCGCGGCGGGAGCGAGAGGAGCGCGCCCGCCACCTCCAGCATCAGGATCGCGGCCGACTGGACCAGCACGAGGGCGATTCCCGTCGCCCCGATCCCCGTACCGCTGAGGTACTGCGCGACGATCGCGAGCGCCAGGATCCCGCCGATCGCCGCCCGATAGCCGAGCGCGTAGAACGGGGAGCTCTCGCTGTGGCCCCAGTACCGGGAGCGGAGGAGCCCCCACTGGGCCACCTCCGTCCCGCCCAGGAGCGCCACGAGGAAGATCGCCGCGCCCGGGAGCGCGCCGTTCGCCATCGAGTCGAGGAACAGGACGAGGGCGACCGCGAGCGGCACCCCGACGAACAGCCCCGCGGTGTACGCGAAGACCTCGCGCCGCTCGTCGAACAGGGTCGCCGGTACCTGGGGGGTCGCGTACTTGCCGACCTCCCAGTAGACGAACCCGCCCGAGAGCGCGACGCCGACGAGCGCGCCGAGCGACAGCGAAGGGACGACCATCCTCAGTCGACCTTCCGGCCGGCGGCCAGGAACCCGGTGTGGCCGAGCATCTCGAAGTCGGGCCGGGTACCGCCGTCGCCGACGTGGAGCGACCGCTCGAGCAGCTCGACCGCCCGCACCTCATCGAACCCGAGGGTGCGAAGGCCCCGGACGGTCTTCTCGAGCTGGTTGTACGTCGGGGTGTACGTCGCGACGTACCCGCCCGGCACCAAGGCTCCGCGGGAGGACGGCAGGACCTCCCACGGCTCGGGCAGGTCGAGCAGGACGCTCGTGAGCTCCGTCGCGTCGAGTCCGTCCTTGCCGACGTCGCGCTCCACGAACGTGACCCGGCCTTCGAGGCCGCACCGGCGGACGTTCACGCGCGCGGTCTCCAGGAAGTCGCTGCGCCGGTCGTAGGAGGTCACGTGCCCGGCCGGGCCGACCGCCATCGCGAGCGCGATCGTCAGAGCGCCGCTGCCGGACCCGGCCTCGGCGACCCGGCCCCCGGGGGCGACGCCGGCCAGGTAGAGCAACTGGGCCGCGTCCTTCGGGGTGACGATCTGGGCCCCCCGGTGCATGCTCCCATACAGGTCGGAGAGCGACGGGCGCACCGCCCGGTACGGGACCTCCAGCCAGGTCACGGTGCCCCCCGGCGGGCGACCGATCTGGTCCGTGAGGTCGAGAACGCCGTACTCCTCGATCCGCTGGGGACCCTTCGCGAGGCGGACGAGGATCGGCGGGACGCCCTGGCGCTTGAGGACGAGCGTGTCCCCCTCGGCCCAGACCTCGGGCACGGCCACCTCCCGGCCGGGTCCTACGTCGCTCCCGCCGTAATAACCCAACCCTCTCGCCCTTCCGACGACGCCGCCGGGCGAACCCCCGAGCGCGCGGCGCGCGGTGCCTTTAAGCGGAGACCCCTTCTCGGGGTGGACCGCGCGGTCTCCGGGGCCGGATCAGCGGTCCGGAGCGCGAGGATTGAACACGACGGGGCCGAATGCGGGCATAGTGTAGTCTGGTTATCACATAGGCTTGCCAAGCCTATAACTCGGGTTCAAATCCCGGTGCCCGCACCTCCGCCGGCCCCTCGGCCCGCTCCCGTCTTCGGGGTCGGTGGCTCCGCGAGCGGAAGGTCGACCGTCCGGCGCCGTTCCCACCTCGATCTCGCCTCCTCGGCGGGCTCGGGGACTCCGATTCGGTCGGCGTCAGGGTCCGCCGGGCGCCGGGGGACCGGGTGGGGACCGGCGGGCGAGCCGGGCGACGATCGGGTTCCATCCTCGTTCGCCACACCGCGGGCAACGCAGGTACAGCGACCCGAACTGACCGAACCCCATATGGGGAGCGAACAGCGGGACCCCGGGGAGCCGGTACCGCTCCCCGCACGCCGGGCAGCTCAGCTCGATGGGGCCGCCCACGGCGAACCGAGCCGGATACATGGCCACCGTCGACCGGGTGAGCGGCGTCTCCGGGAGCTGCCGTCGACCCTGGAGCAACGCCAGGACGAGGACCAGGCCGGCCGTGGAGAACCCCAACGCGTTCAGCACCCACCCCAAGCTCGCCCCGGTGAGCGGAAGGACCCCCGCCGCGCTGGTCAGGAGCAAGGCGGCGATCAAGGGCAGCACGAGCGCCACGATGCCGCCCTGCAGCCAGAGTAGCGCGGTCGGGAGTCGGCCGCGGAAATGCAGCGTCAGCGACGCGGAGCGGACGACCCATACCTGGAGGCCCACGAAGACCGCCGAGATCGCCACGATCTCCGCGAGCGAGATGGCGAGGAACACCTCCGGACCCATCGACCCGTTCGGTCGGCCGGTGAGGGCGAAGTGGTCGACGATCTGCGACGGGAGGCGTCGGCGCACGGCCACGTAGACCGCCCCGACCTCTCCGGCTCCGAGGGCCCCGAGCAGTACGGCCAGCGCCCCGGCCCCTCGACGCGCCGGGAGCTCCACCCTCGTCAACCCGGGAGGGTCGGTGGGAGGACCCGGTCGGCTCATCCGTCGCTCCCCCGACGGTCCGGTGCGGGGCGTTGCGCCGGAGGGGCCCACGACGTCATCTCCCCCCAGATCGACCGCAGGGCGGCCAGGTTCGCCCGACCGGCCTCGGTCAGCTCGTAGTACTTCCGGAGGGGGCCGGAACTGACGGTCCCCTGGAACGAGCGGACCAACCCCGCCACCCGAAGCCGGGCGAGCGTCGGGTAGAGGGTCGACGGCGTCACCCGGAGGTCCGGGCCGAATTGACGCCCGAGTCGCTCGAGCAGCTCGTAGCCGTACGCCGGCCCGGTCGCGAGCTCCTCCATGATCCACAGGGGCAGGAACCCCCGTCGGACCTCGCGCCGCATCCGGGCGAGGAACCCGCGGGTGCTCGCAGTCACGGCCGAACTATTACGTGACACGATATAGAGCTTGTCCCGCCGTCGCCGCGGCCCGCGCGGCCGGCGTTCCCGCCCGACCGGACGTTACGTCGGAGCCGGGGGTGGGCCGCCGGGCGGGAGCTCGGGCTTCCGGACGGCTCCGCGCCGCAACCAGAGGAACGGGCGGCGCCCCACCGAATTCGCGAACGTCGAGAACGCGTCGTTCTCGGGAATGTCGTCCGAGAGGAGATACCCGCCGGGGCGCATCCGCGGCCAGGCGGTCTCGAACTCCCAGAGCATGTGGGCGCGCGTGTGCTCCGAGTCGTGGAAGAACAGGTCCCAGGGCGCCGGCGGGGACAGGGCCGGCAGGAGCTCGCGCGCATCCCCCAGCGACAGGTGCCACCGGCTCCGGAGGCGGTCGGGGACGGCCCGTCCCACGTCCCCGGTCGAGTTCACGTGGGCCGCGTCGAAGCGTCCGTCCGCGTTCGTGTGGCCCGCCCCCACGAACGGGAGGTCGATCGACCAGAGCTCGCCG
>JASHVP010000195.1 GCA_030044475.1 Thermoplasmata archaeon
CAGGGCCCGGACCCGGTGCCCGCGGGCGAGGAGGGCCCGCGCCACGGCCCCTCCCTGTCGTCCCGTCGCCCCCGCGACCGCGACGGTGAGCGGCGGGACGGCGGGCGCCGCCTTGGCCGTGCGGGCCGGCATCGGGACTCGTTAGGTGCGGACCGGGGGATAAGCGTCTCGCGGAACGTCCGCGCGAGGGGGGCGGGCCGCGACCGGAGCCGGCGACCGGGGGAGCGAACTCGAGGGGAAGGGGTTGGACGTCGAGCGGGCGCGCGCCGGTCAGGTCGCCCCGGGCGGCGGGGACCCTCCGCCCTCGCTCCAGGGGGGTGTGCCCGCGCCGCCGCTCGCCGCCGGGGGCGCCGCCCCGCCCGACGGCGGGGTCGTGGCCGAGTAGGCGGTCATCGCGGGCGGCTTGCGCGCCTTCCCCATGAAGTAGACCGTCGTGATGAGGAACACGACCGCAAGCGCCGCGAGGACCGCGATCAGCAGCCAGGCGGTCGAACTGATCCCCGTGCTCGACGACGAGGACGAGGGCGAACTCGGCACCGCCGAGAACGAGACCGCGACGAGGGCGCTCGGGGCCGAGCCGGTGCCGGTCGCCGGGCTCGCGGTGTAGCCGCTCGCCGTCACGGACCAGTTGAACGCCCCGACGACCGAGGTGGGGATCAGGAGCAGCGGCGTGACGGACGACAGCCGCACGGTCTGGCCCCCCTGGGTGAACGAGACCGTCCACAGGGCCCCCGACGCGAGCCCGGTCTCGGAGAACGTCACCTGGCTCAACGCCGCGAAGGCGATCGAGGTCGTGGCGTTCGCCAGCGACGTGACGGTCCCGGACGACGGGGTCGCGACGTAGCCGAGCGAGCTGACCGACCACGTGAACTGCACGTCCGCGGGGACGTCGACTGAGTACGACGAGGCGTTCGTCACGGTCGAGAAGTTCCCCGCGGCGCCGCCCTGCACGACGAGGGCCCAGCCGGTGCCGCTCGCGAGCCCCGCGACCTCGAACGTCAGCACCACCACGGGCACGAACGTGACGGAGGCGGTCGAGTTGCCGTCGACCGTCACCTTGCCGGACGCGGGGGAGGCGGTCCACCAGTCGGACTCCGCGTAGGCGTACCAGGTGTACGTCCCGTCCGCGACCTCCGACACGTTCAGGGTCGCGTCGGACGCGACCCCGCTGTTCACCTCGATGCCGGAGGCGTTGACCAGGTAGACGAACCAGGTCGTCCCGCTCGGCAGCCCGGACTCGGTGACCGTCAGCGTGTAGACGAGGCCGAACGTCACGTCGACGTCGCCGGGTCCGGTGACCGTCGCGATGACGTACGGGGCCGCGTAGCCCTCGGAGTACGAGTACGCGTCGAAGTAGTACGTGCCCGCAGAGAGCAGGAGGGTCGTCGAGGTCGTGTTCGTCGCGTTCCCGCCCGCGTACTCATCGAGCCCGCCGTAGACGTACGCCTCGATGCCCCACAGGGCGCCGGCGGGAAGGCCGGTCTCGACGACGGTGACCTGGTAGACCGGCACGAGCGTGAGCGGGTTGTAGTCGCCTCCGATGTCGATCCCGGGGCCGAACTCCGAGGTGTAGCCGGTGTACGGCAGGGTCGTGAACGGGTCGTCGCTCGTCCCGTAGTTCCACCAGTAGTTGCCGCCGATGCGCGGGCCGCCGATGATGTTCGGGCCGGCGGTCGCGGTCCACGGGACGTTCCACGACTCGGAGAAGTAGCACGTCCCACCGCCCAGGTACGCCGGGCAGGTCGGCGTCGAGAGGTAGAAGTAGTACGGGTCGTAGAACGGCGAGATCGCCGGTGCCACCGTGTCGAAGATGTTGTTGAAGATGACGTCGCAGTACGTGTCGAAGTAGCAGGCGCTCGAGTTGTTCCCGCCGTAGGCGTCGACCGCGAGGTACGCCGCCCCGTAGTCCGCGTCGAAGATCCCAACGGACCCGTAGGCCGCCGCGACGGTCGCGTACGGGTTCGGGGAGACCGGGACCGACTCCGTGAACGTGTTGTTGTAGACGAGGTTGTCGGTGCCGCCGTAGAACCAGAGCGCGTTGCCGCCGGTCGAGAACGTGTTCTCCAGGACGGAACAGAGGGTGGCGTTCCAGAAGACGACGTTGTAGGTCGAGACATCGGGTCCGAAGTACGAGTCCGCCCACCACCAGCCGCCGATCGCGTCTCCGCCGATCAGGGTCACATCGCTCACGTTCCAGAAGAGGAACTGCAGGTCGTTCGACCGCGGCAGCCCGTAGAACGAGAGGAAGTTCGACATCCAGCTCGGATAGTACGTCTGGAACGAGGCCGGGTGCCCGACCACGACCGACACGGTCGTGTTCCAGAGGAGGATCCCCTCGAAGACCGGGAAGAGGAAGTCGTTCGCGATCCCGAACCAGGGGAAGACGGCGTCCGTCTCGGCCGGGGTGCCGATCGGGAAGAACTCGTCGGCGTACAGCACGTACGTCGCCCCGACCTCGACGGAGATGTTCGCGACGCCCGAGTTGTTCAGCGCCCAGAGCGGCGTGTAGACCCCCTCGAGGACGTCGGCGGTCAGGGGCAGGCTGATCGTCGTGAAGCTCGGGAGCAGCCCTCCGGAGGCGATCGTGAACGTCGCCTCGGCCGGCGCGTAGTTCGACTGGATCCCCACGACCGTGTACGTCCCGACGTTCAGCTCGTAGGCGTCCCCGTGGAGCTGGTCCGGCAGCCACTGGAACTCGCTCCAGTTCGTCGTGTCCCAGCCCGTGAAGACCGTGTTCCCGGGCGCGAGGAAGAGGAAGCCGTTCGACGGGGCGAGGTCGATGTAGACGTACCCGCCGTAGTTGTACTGCAGGCCGCCCTGCCCCGAGACGTTCCAGAGGCCGATCACGTTCGACGGACCCAGGGTGAGCCAGACGTTCGGCTGGGAGATCCCGGGCAATCCGGGCTCGTAGCCCCAGAGGGGGTTGACCCCGTAGGAGGTCTCGCCGGTGTCCGACCCGATCCCGTACGCGGAGGGGACCGTCTCGTAGCCGGGGACCGTGGCGCTCGAGTTCCAGTACTGGAGGCCCATGTACGCCTGCGACTGGAACGCGTCGAAGTTGCTGCCACCGCCCGGTCCGCCGAGGGTGAGCTCGAAGTCGTCGGGGAGCCCGATCGGATTGTAGGCGCTGCCGTTCGCCTCGTACAGCGGCGTCGGCGCCGCCGGGCCGCCCGTGACGGTCGAGTTGAAGATGGCGAAGTCGAACGAGCCGGAGTAGAACTCGGTCGCGTTCGAGACGGTGAAGTTGAAGAAGACCGCGTCCCGCCCGCTGATCTGCGACGAGTTGAGGAAGAGGTCCAGGGTGAACGGGTACGAGATCGTGATCGGGCCCCCGAGGCCGTAGTAGTACTCGGGTGCCACGACCGTCCCGTTCGGGCCGACCTGGTAGAACGTGTTGGCCGCGAGGGGCCCGCCGGAGAAGTTCCAGATGTTGCTGACGAAGAACAGCGAGTCGGAGTACGTCGAGTACTCGACGACGTTCTGCGTCCAGAACTGGTAGCCCGGGACCCCGAGGATCTGGACGTTGTTCAGGACGGCGTTCAGCTGGACGCCGTACTCATCGGGCCCGCTGATGTCCGCCGACAGGCCGTAGACGTCCTCCGGCTGGTACGTCCCCTCCAGGCTCGGGGTCGTCAGGGTGTAGGGGGTGATCGTCCCGGAGACGTTCTCCAGGCCGAGCTCGCCGATTCCGTACGGAGCGGGGCCGTTGCCGTAGAGGGGGGTGATGTGGCCGTTCGTGAGGGACGGGTGCGGGTTCGCGTTCAGGTCGGGCAGGAAGACGTCCTTCGGCGACACTCCCTTCGCCTCGATCGCGGAGAGCACTTCGCCCATCCGGCTGGTCGGCGCCGGCCCGGAGGGGGACGGGCTCGTCGAGGCCGTCGGCGACGCGCCCACGGCGAGCGGAGTGCTGGCCGACGGCGACGCGGCCGGCACCGAAGCAGCGGAGGTCGTCGACCCCGCGGTCGGAGCGGCATGGGACACCGGAGCGCCCACGGCTGCGACGAGCCCGAGCGAGCCGATCAGTACGAAGATGGTTACGGCGACGGCCAGACTTGCAGTACGGCGAGTTCCCAGCATGGGTACGAGATTTCTCTACGAGGGGGTTCTTAAACGCTCGGCCGGACGGGGTTTGCGCGGGTCCGGCGCCGAATCCGCCGGCGGGGCCGGACGGCCCGGATCCGGACCCGGCTCCCGAGGCAAACCCTTTAGGGCTCGGCGCCGACCCGGGGCCCGTGCCCGAGGAGAGCCTCGACCCGATCCTCATCCAGGTCACCATCCCCCTCCCGATCCCGATGATCTACGGCGCGTTCACCGACCCGGCCCATCTTACGGGGTGGCTCTGCGACGAGGCCCGGGTCGTGCCGAAGGTCGGGGGCGACTACGTCCTTCGGTGGGCGGCCCCCGTCGCCTTCGAGAGCGTCGGAACGATCCGGACCCTGACGCCCGACGTCGACCTCGGCTTCTCGTGGCTGGGGCCTCCGGAGTTCGCGGAGCTCATGAACCGTCCCGAATCGCGGACGCGGGTCTACGTGCGGCTGCAGGAGTCTCCCGAGGGGATCGATGTCACGCTCGAGCACGAGGGATGGGTGTCGGGCGAGGCGTGGGAGGCGGCGCGCTCGTGGCACTTCCACTTTTGGGACGAACGGCTCCAGCGGCTGAAGGACTTCCTGATCCGCACGGCGTACGGCTGACCGTCACCGCTCGCCCGGGGCACCGGCCGGCGTGTACCGCCGGCACGACGACTCGCCGCAGAGGGCGCACGGCCCCGCGGCGTCGAGGCGAAAGCTCGCCGAGCCGCCGATCGGCCGGACGACCATGTGGTGGGTCGGGAAATGGCCGCAGCGGCACCGCCCCTTCGGGGCGACGGACGGTCCCCCGCTCGGAGCGCCCATGGGTGCGCGCGGACCGGACGACCTTCGAGATAAGTTTGCCTCCCCGCGACCGCTAAATCGGGCGGCCGGTGTGGCGCCGGCCGTGGACGTCGGCGGCTGTCCCCTCCCGGAGGACCGGCTCTACGACCTGGAGCACGACGTCTGGTGGGCCGCCGACCCGTCCGGCGACGGAAGCGCCCGGGTCGGGGTGCTCGGGACGCTCGCCGCCTTCGCCGGTCCGTTCCGCGAGGTGACGTTCCGGCCGGTCGACGGCCGGGTCGCGCGGGGACGCAGCGTCGCGACGGTCGAGAGCGCTCGGTTCACCGGCGCGGTCCGACTCCCCGTCGACGCCGTGGTCGTCGCCCGGAACGACGCGCTCCCCGCCCGCCCCCGACTGCTCAACGACGCCCCGTACAGCGACGGCTGGGTCGTGCGCGTGCGACCGGACCGGCCGGACGACCCCGCCCGTTTCCTCGAGAGCGCGGCCGCGGTGGCGGGGCGGCTCGCGGAACAGATCCGCGTCCGGCGGATCCGGTGCTGGCCCCAGACGCCCGACCTCGAGCTGTTCGAGATCGGGATCGAGTGCTCGGCGGTGCTGACGGCGCTGAACGACGAGCTCGCCCGGCAGCCGGCCGGGACCGCCGTCCTCCTGGTCACCGACGACCCGACGAGCCCGATCGAGATGGTCCGCTGGTCGGACCAGACCGGCCACCCGGTGCTCGCGCACCGGGCGGAGGGGACCCTCCACCAGTTCCTGGTCCGGAAGGAGGCGCAGCCCCGTCCCCGCCGGCGGCGCCCGTAGGGCGCGGCCGCGGGCCTACTTCTCGATCGGCGTGCGCACGAGGTTGCCCCACTCCGTCCACGAACCGTCGTAGTTCCGGACGTCCGGGTACCCGAGCAGGTAGCGGAGGACGAACCAGGTGTGGCTCGACCGCTCCCCAATGCGGCAGTACGTGATCACCGGGGTCGAGGCGACGACCCCCTTGCCGTGGTAGAGGGTCTCGAGGTCCTCGCGGGACTTGAACGTGCCGTCGTCCTGGACCGCCTGCGCCCACGGGATGTTCTTCGCCCCCGGGATGTGGCCGCCTCGCTGGGCGTGCTCCGTGGGGTACTCCGGCGGCGCCGTGATCTCCCCGCTGAACTCCTTCGGTCCGCGGACGTCGACGAGGACGACCTTCCCGGCCTTCACGTCGCCGAGCGCGCCGCGCACGTCGTCCAGGTAGGCCCGGAGCTTCGCGTCGGGCGCCTTCGCCGAGAACTTGCCGGCGGACGGCTTCGGGGCGTCCTTGGTGAGCGGGCGGTCCTCCGCGATCCACTTCTTCCGGCCGCCGTTCAGGAGCTTCAGGTGCTTCGCACCGTAGTAGGAGAACACCCAGAACGCGAACGCGGCGAACCAGTTGTTGAAGTCGCCGTACAGGACGACCGTGGTGTCGTCGTCGATCCCGGCCCGGCGGAACAGCTCCGTCGCCGCCTCCTGGGAGAGGATGTCCCGGCGGACGGGGTCGTTGATGTCCTTCCGCCAGTCGAACAGGACGGCCCCGGGCAGGTGCCCGAGCTCGTAGTTCGCCGCCGGGTCGTAGTCGACCTCGGCGACCCGGACCTTCGGATCGTTCAGATGCGCGGCCAACCAGTCGTTCTCGACCAGCACGTCGGGGTGTGCGTACGCGGCCATGGGTGTTCCGACCGTACGCTAGAACCCGCGCATATACGCTCGACGGCCCGCACAATCTGCGGGAATCGGCGGGATTTCGGCGCGAGAACCGGTGGGGCGGCTATCCGCGCCGCCCGCGCTTCGGCAGCGCCGCGTCCGAGATCTCGATCGTCTCGGGGTCGAACCCCAGGCGGGCGAGCTCGTCGCGGATGCGGGCCCGGTGGTCCCCCTGCAGGTAGACCTCGCCGTCCACGACCGACCCGCCGGTGGCGAGCCGGTTCTTGAGCGACCGCGTCGTCTCGGCCAGGTCGACGCCCGGCGGGAAGCCGGAAATGACCGTCGCCGGCTTGTTGTACCGCCGCGGCTCCGCCCGGACGCGGATCCGCGCCGTCTCTCGGTCGAGGGCGCTCAGGATCTCGTCGAACTCGTCGTTTCCCATCGGAACGTGAACCTACCGGTCCGCTCCCGGGGCCCCCGAAGGCCTCGCGGACTCCGCCCCCGCCCGCCGCCCGGCTGGGTCGTTGCGGAGCGGGGTCAGGACGGACGCCGATCGCACTGCGACGTCCATACCGCCACCCCCCATGAACGTTTGCCCAATCAGAGCTCGCCCCAGCGATACAACCGGAGGGTGATCGTCAGTCCGACGAGGGCGCAGAGCCCGAGCAGGCCGCCGTCGAGGACCATCTGCATCGGCGTCGCGGGGGTGATCCCGAGCGCCCCCTGCACGAGGAGCGCGGCGTACGTCGTGGGAAGGAACCGGGCGACGTCCTGCCAGATCGGCGGAAGGGCGGAGAGGGGATAGTACAGCGGCGAGAGCATCCCGAGGATCGTGAACGTGAGGTTGCTGACCGGCCAGATCGACCGCTGCGTCGTGATCCGGCTCGAGATCGCGATCCCGATCGACGAGAAGAGGATCCAGAGGACGAACAGTCCGACCACGAGCACCCCGGCGGCGTAGGGCGTCAGCGGGTGCCCCTCCTTGCCCCCGTACCACGCCAGCAGCGCGGCGAGCACGGCGAGCGCCGGGAGCATCGCGATCAGGTTCGAGAACGCGATGCCGAAGAGGTACCGGATCCGCCCGAGCGGGCTCGCGACGAACATGTCCTGCAGCGAGCACTCGATCCGCCAGGTCGCGCTGTCGCCGAGGACCCACGAACCGATGTTCTGCATCGTGAACAGCATCGCGCCGACGATCTCGAGGGGGCGGTACGAGGGGGGCGAGATCAGCGAGAGGAAGTACAGGAAGATGAACGGGAGGAGGATCGGCGTCACCGTCACGGCCGGGTTCCGGGAGATCCACCGCCACCCGACGATCAG
>JASHVP010000196.1 GCA_030044475.1 Thermoplasmata archaeon
TCACGACCGGGAGCGCGACGACGGCCTCCACGACGCGGCGCCCGGGGAACGCGTGGCGCGCGAGCACGTACCCCATCGGGACGGCGAAGCAGATCGCCGCGAGGACGGCGATCCCGGACGCGT
Organism: Thermoplasmata archaeon; assembly: GCA_030044475.1. Classification (GTDB taxonomy): domain Archaea; phylum Thermoplasmatota; class Thermoplasmata; order Lutacidiplasmatales; family UBA184; genus Lutacidiplasma. Next base: position 124 of record JASHVP010000196.1, read on the forward strand.
AGAGCGTGAACCAGAGCGACGCCCGGACCTGTCCGTTCTCGAGGGCGAGGAGGATCCGGGAGGGCGGCGCGAACGTGAACAGCTCGTAGATCGGGAGGACGAACAGCAGCAGCAGCGACGCCGCCAGGACGGCCTGCAGGACGAGGGCGTACGGGCCCCGGCGCCAGCGGCCGCCCCGGCGCGACCAGGGGACCGTCGGGGCCGGCCGGGTCCCTACGTCAGGAATCCGCTCGCCCATGCGGGCAGGGTCGTGACGTCGGGAGCGAGGACGGAGGGGACCTTCGACGGGTTGTCCGACCAACCGGGGAAGATCGGGGTGAACGCCCCGTCCTGCGTCAGGATCGCCTGACCCGCCGGGGAGAGGAGCAGATGGACGAACGCGGCGCCGAGCGCGGCGTTCGGGGCGTTCGACGGCACGGTCACCGCGAACAGGATCGGAGCCGCGTGCACCGTGGTGAGGGTGAGCGAGGAGGTCAGCACTTGGGTCGTCAGGGTCGCGTAGTCCGCCAGGGCGGTGGTGTTGTTCGCGTCGAGCCCGACGATCGGGTTCAGCGGCACGATCGTCATGTGGTTCGCGAGCGCGTACGAGCGGTACGTGATGACCGCCGAGATCGTCCCGGTCGAGACGAGCTCCGCGGCCTGGGACTCGTGCTCAATGATGGCCATCTTCGGGTTGGGCACCGCAAGGCCGGTCGCCGGCCCGTTGTAGAACTGGCCGTAGGTCAGGTTCGCGCTGTCGTTGTACATCTCGCCTTGGAGCTCCATCGCGAAGATCTCGTTGTAGCCGTTCGGGTCGGTCGACGCGTTCCAGACCCCCATCGGCACGCCGGACGCGGCGACCGCCTTCGGCAGCATCCAGCCCCAGTTCGTCGAGTCGATCCCGTCGAACGCGGAGAGCGCGGGGTCGTAGGCGAGCACCTCGGGCGTCGCCCCGAAGACGACCTCCCACGACGCGTACGTCGGCTCCAGGTCCGCGGGGATCAGCCGGAAGTCGGCGACGGCCGCCACGTCGGTCGGCGTGTGGGGCGGCTCCGCGATCGCGTTGATGATGTCGAGCGATCCCTCGTACGTCTGCGTCGCGTTCGGGGCGGAGATCGTCCCGTGCGACTGGTTGACGAGCTCGCTCGCCAGTTCGGGGAAGAACGGCACGAGGCTCCCCGCCCCGAGGACGCCGAGCGTGGCGTTCAGCGCCGCGGACGGGCTCGCGGCCGGCGAGCCCCGGTACGCGTAGCCGCCCCAGAAGCCGAGCCCGGCGCCGGCCACGGCGACCACGACGACGACGGCGATCCAAACGGGGGTCTTGGCGGTCATCGATGTGGCTAATTCCCACATCGCTTAAGGTCTTCGAGGCCCCGGTCGTGCTACAGGTCGGTGCGTCGCTCCGGGGGATAGTAGCACCGGAACGCCCGCCCGACCACGAGGGACGGCGCGACCGGCCCGAACCGACGGCTGTCCCGCGTGCCGCCCGGGGCGTCGGAGAGGACGACCACCCCGGGCGTCGGACCGGGCGGCCCGACCCGCTTCACGAGCCAGCGCGACGGGAGCTCGGGGTCGATCAGGACGACGATCTCCCCGGGCCGCGGGGCCCGGTCCCGGTACGCTCGCCGGTCGACGAGGAGCCGGTCGCCGGGACGCAGGGTCGGGAGCATGCTCTCGTCCCGTACCTGCACGCGCCGGACGTGCCACCAGCGGACCCGTCGCGCGTCGGTCCCCGGCGGAGGCGACCGTGCCGGCGCGCCGGCGTCCGGCATCTTTATCCGACCTGCCCCGTTCGCCGGGACATGTCCGTCCTCGACACCCCCCGCGCGCTCGTCGACCGCCTCCGGGACGCCGTCCGGCCCCCCCGTCCGGTCTACGCGCACTGCGACATCCCGTGCGGTATTTATGACCCCCACGAGGCCCAGATCGCGGCGCTCACCGTGCTGCGGATGGACCAGCTGATCGGCGAGCTCGCGATGCCCGCGATGGACGCGAAGCCCGAGGACCGGGCCGCCTACGCCTCCAAGCTCGCGCGGTACACGGCCGTCAAGGAGCAGCACTCCGAGCGGGTGAAGCAGGAGGTCCGGGTGATCTGGGGCGACTACTTCACCGCCGACCTCGCGAAGCAGTATCCGCAGGTCCACGACCTGACGTTCCGGATCCTGAAGCAGGCGTCCAAGGCGCGGCAGGGGACCGGGCTCGCGGACGCCCAGGAGCTGCTCAAGCTCGTCCAGGAGTTCGCCGAGGTGTTCTGGCAGTCGAAGGGCGCGAAGACGCAGCGCCGACCGTCGCTCCAGAAGTCCGGCGGCGAGCTCGTTGGTCCGGCCTAGGGCGCCCGTCCTCCCGCCGGGCCCGGCGATGCTGTGACCGAGCCCGTACCGGTCGACGGCCGCTCGATCACCCTCGACCA
>JASHVP010000197.1 GCA_030044475.1 Thermoplasmata archaeon
ATGACGCGAAGCTCCTTCGGATCGGTCCCTGGGTGAAAGACCGACCTCTCCTCGCCGACCTCGGCTACTACTCGCACCGTCTGTTCGCCAAGATCGGGGAGCAGGGCGGATTCTTTGTCAGCCGCTGGAAGAAGAGCGCGGACCCGCTCTTCGTCCGCTCGCTCACGATCCATCGCGGCCGAGCGATCGACCTCGAGGGGAAGCGCCTCTCCGAAGTTCTCCCTCGCCTCCAGCGGGAGGTCCTGGACGACGAGGTCGAACTCGCCTTCCGACGGCGGACCTATAACGGGCAGCGCTCGGGAGACACCCTCCGTTGCCGGTTGGTAGCGGTGTGGGACGAGGCGGGCGGAGGGTACCATCTCTACCTGACGAATGTCGGTCCCGAAGTGCTGAGGGCCGAAGAGGTGGCCCGCCTCTACTCGATGCGTTGGGAAGTCGAACTCGTGTTCAAGGAACTCAAGTCGCACTATGCGCTCGACGAGTTTCGCACGACCAACGCCAATGTGGTGGAGGCCCTGATCTGGTCCGCGCTGCTGACGCTGGTGGTCGGCCGACGGCTGCACACCCTGGTCCGGATGCGGGCCCCCGAAGAGCTCCGACCGCGGTACACTCAGTTGCGTTTCGCGGCAAACTTCCGGCGGGGAGCTCGCCACGTGCTGAGCGCGGTGCTCTACGATCTCGGACTCTCGAAGGACCGAGGGAATCGGTTCGCCCTGAACATGTACCTGGTCGAGGCATCCCTGGACCCCCACATCAAGCGACACCGATTCCGCGAGGAGTGGTCGAGGTGACGGTCGCTAACTTATGCCGGATGCAATCAGATCCGTCTACGTTCCACGAACACTACGTGAAGCGTGAGAACGTCGAGGCGGTATTCGCAGCGATCAAGAAGAAGCTCGGCGAGACTGTCAGTTCACGCGATCCTGTTGCTCAGTTCAATGAGCTCCTCTGCAAGATCCTTGCCTACAACATCACCGTCCTGATTCACGAGGCGTTCGAGCACGGGATCTCGCTCCCAGGGACGGGGGGACCCTCTGAAACCACTCGGGGCAAGACCGAAGACGATGTCCCGAACCAGACTCCGGCGTCAGCTCTAGGATGGGTGCCACGGGACCCGACGTGGCGGGACAACTGAAGATGATCGAGGGACGGCTGCGTACGAACCGAATCCCTCTCTGTTCCAGCGGGCGACCGAGGGGGTGGGGTATGAGAAGATCGTAGGCGGGCCGCGTCGGACCTCGGGGGTTTCGGTGCTCCGAGCCGAGGGACGCGGCCTCCGGACCCGAAACAGTCACCGATTCGGATTGGGGCGGGAGTCCGCTAGGCGGCGGACTTTCCTGCCACCACCTCGCGCTCCTTGGTCGCAAGGCGAAGTTGCCGAGCTGTCGTTCCGTGACTGGCGTTCTCTTCCTCTATTTGCCGGAGAATCACCGCGACGAGACGAGCCCTGTCCTCCATGCCCTGGAGGGAACCCACGTAGCTTCGGATAGCTCGCTCGGTGAACTCAGACACCTTCAGCCCATCCTTCTCCGCTTTTCCGCGAGCGAGCTCATAGATTGCGTCCCGTATCGTCACCGAGGCGTAGCCCGATTTCGGCATGCAGTACCGTACCTCCCTCGGGGCTATATTTATATCTCGGACCGTAATGTACCGTACTCGAGATATACGGCGATGCCTCGGAGGGGGGTTCCAGCAGTCGCTATCGCCGCGTTATTCCTCGTGTTCGTCGCCCTACTCGGCTACCTCGCATTCGGCCAGTCGATCGTACAATCCTCGGATCCGATTGGGGTAGCCGTTGCCGATTCGATCTCGCCCTCGGTCCTGTTGATCGCGCTCGGTTTCGTGCTGCTCTTCTTGGTGGCGATTGTTCTTCTGGCCCTCAGGTCCGGACGGTCAGTTCGGATCGGACGCGATGGAGTCCACATCGGCCGGAGGAGCAGGTAAGGAACAGTCCATGTCGGAGGAGAAGAAGCCCCGAGAGATCACGGTAACGGTCTATGCGCCTCGCGTCACCGAGCCAAAGAAATTCACTTGGCCAGTTACGAAGAAGGTGGGAGAGGCAGCTAAAGAGGCGGCCCATGACTTTGGGCTTACCGGCGGTAACCCAACGCTCGGCAACAAGGAAGGACAGCCGTTCAAGCGCGACGAGACGCTCGAGGAGGCGCGCATTCACGACCATCAGGAGCTAGAACTGCTGGATGCAGGCGGCGGGGTCTGAGCCAACCAGTTCCAGCTTGGCCCTTGCTGAAATTGAAGCCGAGCTTCCGGCTCTTCTTGCGAGAGCTGACCGGGCGGGTTGGCAGATCACATTCCACCCGGACACACTATCGGTCGATGTCAAGATAGTGCAGAACTCATCCGGGGAGGTCTTCGTCCTACGCGGCACGTTTGATGGATACCGATTGTTGCCGCCGATGTGGGACTTCGTGGATCCGGACACGGGAGAGGTGGGGACGAGGTCAGCCTATCCGCGACCGGTCCCTGCCCAAGAGAACCCGAATAACGCCGCCCCTGTTGTGATTGCGAGCGGTTCCAAGGGTCAGGTCATTTGCCTTCCTTGCAACCGACTCGCCTATCAGGCTTCCGATCACCGGGCTCCCCACAACTGGGAGCTAGTCAAGTGGGCAGATACGGGTCCCAAGTACACCACAATTGTAGAGATGGTCAGCAGGATCAATCAGGACATTCAGCTGAGCAAAGGGAGATGGGCTCCTAGTTCGGCCTGAGACGATGGGCGGTAACGAGTTGTTCCGAGTCAGTTGGCCCGAGGGGCCCCTCAGGGGGAGATTCGTGCTTCCGAAACGGGTCGCGACCGAGACCGGCCGTCTCTTGCGCCAATTTAGAGGCGGCGACGGTCCGCACGAAGGACTCGTTTTCTGGGGAGGAGTGGAACTCCCCGATCTCACGGAGTACCGCGTCGCGGCAAAACCGGATTGCGACCACGGCTGGGGTCACGTCCAAGCCGACGAGACGCAGATTTTCCGAGTGGTGAGGGAGTTTCGTAAGGCGGGCCTCGGACTGCTGGCGCAAGTACACTCTCACCCAGGGCCCGACACCCGTCATTCTTACGGTGACGATCACCGCGCGTTCATGCCGTTCGACGGGATGCTCTCGATAGTGGTCGCCAACTACGGACGAGCGGGCATGCTCCCGCTGAGCCGCTGCAGCATCCATCAGTTCCAGAAGGTCCACTGGGTACTGTGCACCTCGCAGCTCGACAACTTTTGCCTGCTCTAGGCACGACGTCCGTTCTGGTCTCATGTGGAACAGTGAACGATTCTATCGCGAGAGGGACCGTCGGACCGAGGCCTACATCCGAGGAAAGGGGCGCCCTCCCCGCCCTGTCGACTTAGTATGGGGCGACGAGGCGGCGACCTCCGAGTGGGGCCAACTGAGCATTCTGAGCACGATCAACATGCTCGCTCGATTCTCTCGAGGGGGGAGGCTCCAGGGACCCGACGCGAGGATGTTGATCCGATCGCCGTTCGGCGGCGGTTGGTTGCGGGATACCGTGGAGACGACTGCACGGGCCATTGATCCCTATGGCAAGTGGTCGCTCGAACCTCTCACGGGAAGCAACTTCACCCTCGGGATTGGCCAGGATTCCGAGCCGGCGACCTTCTACGGCCGAGCCGATGGATGGGCCGCGGTCGTCGGGCCGACCCCTCCGACCAAGTCCTCGTCTGGTCCACGTAGAGCGGATCTACTCGGCGCAGGACTATGCGCCTGCCTGCTTTCCGCGAACGCTTTCAAGGCGAGCTTCGGTCTCGACCAAGGTGCGTTCACCGGCAGGCTTTCGCTATGGTCCTCGGGTCTCGACGGCGACCCCGGACCAGAACTGCCGATCGAGTTGGACCTCGGGAGGGTGCTGATCGCTGGCGCGGGGGCGGTCGCATCGGGGTTCGCGTACTGGTCGAGATTCCTCCCGTTCAGGGCGCACTGGGACGTGGTCGATACCGATCGGGTTGAATTGCACAACACGAATCGATCCCTCCTCTTTCTTCCGAGCGATGCGGGGTGGGGTGGTTCGGAGCGCGCGCAGAAGGCCGCGGTACTGGGAGGATTCCTGACCGACGCGAGGCCATTCGTCGGCCGGGTCGACCAGATACTCGAGGGAGGTCAGAGATGGGATTTGATACTGGTCGTTGCCAACGATTATGGTGCCAGGACTTGGATCCAGAGCAGTAAGCCGGCGCTAGGGCTTGCCGCGACAACAGGCGCCGACTGGACGACTCAAAGTTTCCGATATCGGCCCGGCCGGGATCGATGCTTGGTTTGCGACTTCCCAGAAACGGGCTCGCCTAAGCTCGAATGCGCCACTGCAACCATCCGAACACCCGACGTGGACGACGAGGGAGATTCGCCGGATGCCGCCCTTCCCTTTCTCTCCGCGGCAGCCGGACTGATGCTCGTGGCCGATCTGGCGAAACTCTCGATGGGGGAACTGGCGGCGTCGCCATGGCACGTGGCTACGTGGGATTGGTTCCGAGGGATCGGGCGGCCCACCCAATTTGCGCAAAGTTGCGACTCGGAATGTACTCGATGGGGCTCGCCGTCGGTCAGACGCAAGGTGAATCGAGGCACGCGGTGGTTCGACCTGGATCCCGAGGCGAGCCAACCAGAGTAGGGCAGCGGGCTCTCCCGAACCTTGGGCCGCACAGAAACTCGAGGTGCTGCACGCTTAGTGCCGCAGAGACGCTAGTTCTCGGGCAAAGCCCGCACCGGGGCAAAACTCAAATAGCGTGCCGAGGGTGGCGCACCCCTTGATGGCCGCGGCGAGTCCGCTGGCCCGAGGAGGCGAGAGCGCGAGCGACGACGCGGCGCGCCCTGCCCCCGGGGCCGAGCAGTACACCCGGTTCGAGCGGGCCCGCATCCTGGGCGCCCGCGCCCTCCAGATCTCCCTCGGGGCCCCGATCCTGATCGATGTGCCTCCGACGCTCGTGGACCCGGTCGAGCTCGCCGAGCGGGAGTTCGCCGCCGAGCGGATCCCCATCACGGTCCGCCGCGGGGCCCGCGCCTGATCCGGCGCTCGTCAGACGACCGCGCTCTCCAACGCGCGCGCGCAGGCGCAGCGGGGCGGGGCGGCGAGCCGCGGAAGGAGCCGGGCGAGCAGGCGTCCCATCCGATCGACGTTGCGCCGCATCGTCTCGAGGATCTCCTTCGTCTCGACCGGGTGATCCGCCCAGACGTCGAAATCGGTGACCATCGCGAGCGACAGGTAACAGGTCGCCCGCTCCCGCGCCAGGGTCACCTCGGGGACGAGCGTCATCCCGATGATGTCCGCGAAGGTGCGGAAGTACGCCGACTCGGCCCGCGTGCTGAAGCGGGGGCCTTCCACGCAGACGTACGTCTTCCCCTCCGCGAACGGCTCTCCGACCTCCCGGCCCACCTCCGCGGCGGAGCGGGTCAGGTCCGGGCAGAACGGGTCCGCGAGCGACACGTGCACGACGCGCCCGCCGTCGAAGAACGTGGTCGGACGCTGCTTGGTGAAGTCGACGAACTGGCGGGGCAGCACGAACGTCCCGGGAGGGAGTTCCTCCTTCAGCGACCCCACCGAGCTGACCGTCACGATCGCCTCGGCGCCGAGCGAGAGCAGGGCGTCGACGTTCGCCCGGTAATTCACCCGGTGCGGCGGGATGACGTGCCCGGGGCCGTGCCGGGGCAGGAACAGCACCCGGACACCGCCCACCGTCCCCTCCTCGATCGCGCCCGACGGCGCCCCCCAGGGCGTGCCGACGCGGTGCGAGGTGCGGGGCCCGTCGCCGAAGATCCCGGTGACCCCCGATCCCCCGATCACGGCGATCGTGCGTCGCGCGGCCCCGCTCATCGCCCGCCCCCGCCGGAGCCGTCCGGCCGGGCTCGCGAGAGGAAGCGCGCCATGACGACCTCGCCGCGGGTCCGCTCCAGCAACGTCCGGGCGGTGTCCTGCTTCGGTTTCAGCTGCACGATCGCCCGCGTCGTGTCGAACCGGAGCAGGGCCTGGGTGAGCTTCTCCATGAGCAGCAGTTCGGCTTCCGCGCCGGCGACGTCGTCGTGCCCCAGCCGGTCGAGGACCAGTCGCCGGACCTCGCCGACGACGTCCCCGAGCCCGAGCAGGTACGGCTCCGGCTCGACCCCGAGCTCGTTCGGTCCCGGGAGCGCCGTCCCCGCCACGACGGCCCCGAGCAGGATCGCCTCGACGGCCTCCTGCAGCGCGTCGGTCGCCATCGGCTCGTCGCCGCGACCCTCGCGGCGGAGCCAGTCGGAGAGGTCGCCGAGGGCCCTCCGGATCTCGGCGAGCTCCGCGGTCCCGGAGGACCGGTCGAAATGCAGCCGGGTCATGGTCGCCTGCGCGAGCCGCCGGAGGCGACGGGCCCGCTGGTAGAGGTCCTCCCGGCGAAGCTCGCGCTGCCGCAGGTGAGCGTCGATCGACAGGAGGACCGCCTCCGGGAGCCCCGGGGGCGCGGCGGGCGGGCTAGCGGAAGAAGGTGAATCGGGCATCGTCCGACCCTCCATCGAGGACCCCGAGTCGTACGCCCGCGTCCAGCCAGGCGTGGGCATAGCTCGCCGCGGCGAGCGCCCGGTCGCGGTCTCCCTGCTGGGAGAAGTGCTCCGCGTCCGACAGGTACGCCCGGGCCATCGCGAGGAAGTCGTCGGACGCCCCCCGCAGGAACGACCGCTCCGGCGGGGCCGCCCGAACCTGGGCGAGCGCCTGCCGGGTCAAGGTCAGGTACTTCTCGAGGAGCGTCGGGTCGGCCATCGCGGAGCCCCGGACTATCCTTTCGGGACCTTCTCCCAGTCCTTGAGGAACCGGGCGAGACCGAGGTCGGTGAGTGGGTGCTGCACGAGCTTCTCCATGACGGCGTACGGCATCGTGGCGATGTCGGCGCCGATCCGGGCCGCGTCGAGGACATGCACCGGGTGCCGGACGCTCGCGACCAGCACCTTCGTCGGGAAGCGATAGTTCCGGTAGATCGTGACGAGGTCGCGGATGAGCTCCATCCCATCCTGACCCTGGTCGTCGAGGCGGCCGATGAACGGGCTCACGTACGCGGCCCCGACCTTCGCGGCGAGCAGCGCCTGGTTCGCGCTGAACACGAGGGTCATGTTGACCCGGGTCCCCTCGCTCGCGAGGACCTTCGTCGCCCGGAGACCCGCCGGGATCATCGGGACCTTGACGTAGATCGAAGAGTGGATCCCCCGCAGCCGGCGGCCCTCGGCGATCATCCCGTCGGTGTCGGTCGCCACCACCTCGGCGGAGACCGACGGTACTCCGAGCGCGCAGATCTCGCGCAGCACGTCCTCGAACTTGCGTCCCTCTTTGGCGACCAAGGACGGGTTCGTCGTCACCCCGTCCAGAATCCCGATCTCCCACATCGTGCGGATCTCGGCGACGCTCGCGGTGTCGAGGAACAACTGCATGTCGGACCCCCGAGACCGTTCCCCCTACTGAACCTTGCCTCGTGCCCGGAGGAGCTCCCAGGCTTCCTCGCGGATCCGCTCCGTCGAGAGGCCGTACCGGTCGAGAAGGGACCATGGCTCGCCCGATTCGCCGAAGACGTCGGGCACCCCGACCCGCCGGACCGGTACGGGGTACCCCTCGGCGACCGCCGAGGCGACCAGCGCGCCGACCCCGGTCAGCACCGTGTGCTCCTCGAGCACGAGGATCGCCCCGGTCTCCCGGGCCGCACGGTCGAGCGCGGCCTGATCGAACGGCTTGACCGACGCGAGGTCGAGCACGCGGACGGAGAGGCCGACCTGGCCCAGGTCGGCCGCGACCTCGAGCGCCCGCGCGACCAGCGCCCCCACGGCGACGATCGTGAGGTCGGAGCCGGGATGCAGCTCGGCCGCTCTCCCGATCCGAAAGCTGCCGTCCGTGACGGTCGGCAGGCGCTCCCTCGGGAGACGCACGTACGCCGGCCCGTCGAATCCCGCGACCTCCCGCACGGCCGCCCGCGTGGAGGGGGCGTCGGCGGGCACGACCACGGTCATGCCGGGGAGGCCCCGCATGAGGCCGATGTCCTCCACGATCTGCTGCATCCCGCCGTCGGGCCCGACGAGCAACCCTCCATGGGTCGCGACGAGCTTCACGTTCGCTCGGTTGTAGCAGACCGACTGGCGGATGGCGCCGTACGCCTGGCCCGCCGCGAAGACCGCGAACGTGCTCGCGAACACGGTGCGGCCCCCGAGGGCGAGACCGCTCGCCATCGCGACCATCGTCGGCTCCATCACGCCGACGTTGAAGAACCGGTCCGGGAACCTCTGGCCGAACTGGACGGTCCGGGTCGATCCCGAGAGGTCCGCGTCGAGCACGACGAGGCGCGGGTCGCGTTCTCCGAGCTCGACCAGCGATGCGCCGTACGCGTCCCGGAGGCTCTCCGGCGTCCCGAGGCGGGTCATCGCGCCGGGAGCTCCCCGGGCGCCCCGAGCTCCTCGAGCGCGCGGCGGGCCTCGACCTCGGTGGGAGGCTTCGCGTGGAACGTGTGCTGGCCCTCCATGAACGAGACGCCCTTCCCCTTCACGGTGTGGGCGACGATCGCGGTCGGACCGTCCCGCCACGCCCGCGCCTCGGCGAGGGCCGTCAGGATCTGCCGGAAGTCGTGGCCATCGATCTCGAGCGTGCGGTACCGGAACGCCCGGAACTTGTCGGCGATCGGCTCGATCCCCATGATCGACTCCGTCGGTCCGTCCGTCTCGACCCCGTTCCGGTCGAGGAGCACGACCAGGTTCGCGAGGCGGTAGTGTCCCCCCGCCATCAACGCCTCCCAGGTCGAGCCGACCTGGCACTCACCGTCGCCGATCACGGCGTAGACCCGGTTCATCCGACCGGCGAGGCGTGCGTCGAGCGCCATCCCGACCGCCATTCCGATCCCCTGCCCGAGGGCGCCGGTCGACGCCTCGACGCACGGAAGCGTGCGGTGGTCCACGTGTCCCTGAAGTCGGCTCCCGAGCTGGGCGAACGTCCGGAGCTCATCGCGGGGGAGGAAGCCACGCATCGCGAGGGCGGCGTACAGGGCGGGGGCCGCGTGCCCTTTGGAGAGGACGAGTCGGTCGCGATCCCCCCAGTCGGGACGCCCCGGGTCGAGCCGCATCTCGTGCAGCAGGAGCGCCGTCAGGAGGTCGGTCACCGAGAGGCTGCCGCCGGGGTGCCCGCTGGCGGCGGCGTACGTCATCCGGATGATCTCCCGCCGCACCTCCCGTGCGGTCGACGCGAGGGTCGACAGCAGCTCGGCCGGCGGTTCCTCGGCCATGGCCGGCGCGCCGAGGCGGGCCACGCTATTTGACGGTTGAGGAACGCCGCCGGCGCGTGGGCGCCCGACGGGCGGTCCGGCCGACGACCGGGGACGGCGCCTCGAGCGAACGGAGGGTACGGAGGTCGGCCGCATAGCGCGCGTAGCCGTCGTCGTCGAGCGGCGTCTCGAGGTACCCCGGGGTGGTCCCCCAGCGGGGGTCGTTGACGAGGTGGCGGAACCCGTCGAGCCCGATCTCTCCCTTCCCGATGTTCTCGTGGCGGTCGAGGTGCGAACCGAGCTCGGCCTTGGCGTCGTTCAGGTGGAACGCCCGGACGGTCCCTCGGCCGAGGACCCGATCGACCCGTTCCATGAGGGCTCCGTATCCGTCCGCGGCGCGGAAGTCGTTCCCCGCCGCGAAGAGGTGGCACGTGTCGAGGGCGACGCCCACCCGGTCCGGTCGTCCGACGCTGTCGAGGACCCAGCGCAGCTCCTCGAACGTCGTCCCGAGCGTCGTCCCCTGCCCGGCCGCGTTCTCGAGGAGCAGGACGACCCTCCCTTCGGGGACGGCGGCCAGCGCCTTCCGCAGGCTGTCGGCGATCGTCGCGAGACCGGTCTCGACGCCGCTCCCCAAGTGGGCCCCCGGGTGGAAGATCATCGCGTCGACGCCGAGCAGCTCGGCCCGCTGGAGCTCGTCGAGGAAGGCGGATCGGGACCGGGCGAGCATGTCGGGCTTCGGGCTCGCGAGGTTGGCGAGGTACCCGTGATGGACGGCGGTCGCCCGGATCCGCTCGGCGGGGATCGCCGCCCGGAACTCCGCCGCCTTGTCGGCGGGGATCGCGGGCCCGCTCCACATCTGCGGACTCTTCGAGAAGATCTGGAGCGAGTCGCAGCCGATGCGGCGCCCCTCGCGGGCGGCCTCGGCGAGGCCGTCCGCGATCCCGAGGTGCGCGCCGAGGAACATCACGCCGCGGACCCCGCCGCCGCCCTTAACGTGCGGGGTGCGAGCCGGCGGGAGTGGGGAGGCTGACAGCTTTCCGCGTTTCCCGTAGGCTCGCGCACTTCAGTACCGCGCGGAACGCCAGCGGGCTTAACTGCCGGGTTCGGAATGAGACCGGGTGTTTCCCCGCCGCTTTGGCCGTCAGCCGAGGGCATCGACCCGCGCCTCCTACTTAAGCTTGGCCGGCGCGGGTGGTCCGGCGCCTTCGCGGAGACGCGCGAAACGTTGAAGCGCGCGGCGCCGTCCCCCGAGCCACGCACGGCGAGCGACGGCCGGAGGCGAGTTCCCGTGGCTGACTCGGCCGCGCCGACGGTGGCCGCCTACCGGTTGGACCTCACCGTGGATGTCCCGGCGGGCCGCTGGTCCGGAACGGCCGAGATCGACCTGGCCTCGACCGGCCCCACCGCGGCCCTCGACGCGGAGGACCTGGAGATCCGGTCGGTGCGGGACCGTGCCGGGCCGGTCCCGTTCGAGCACGACCGCTCCGCCCACCGGCTGTGCGTGCCGGTCCGTCCGAGAGAGACCGAGACGCTGACCGTCGCGTTCTCCGGACGGGTGGTCGAGGGGGCCCTCGTCGGGCTCTATCGGTCCCGGCACGGTTCGGGGTCGGCCCTGCTGACCCAGCTCGAGCCGGTGGGGGCGCGCCGGGTGTTCCCCTGCGTGGACCGGCCCGACCGAAAGGCCCCGCTGGGGCTGCGGGTGCGGACCGACCCGGCCCTCACGGTCGTCTCGAACGCCCCGGTCGAGTCGATCCGGGACGTCGGAGGGCTCCGCGAATGGACCTTCGCGCCCTCCGTTCCCCTCGCGACCTACCTGTTCTTCCTCGCCGTCGGCCGGTTCGATGCCGTGGAGGATCGGAACGGCCGCGTGCCCCTCCGGCTGCTCGCTCCTCCGGGTCGGGCGCGGCACGGTGCGCCCTCCCTGGCCGCCGCCCGTCGCCTCCTCGCCGCCTACGAGGAGTACTACGGAATCCCGTACCCGCTCCCCAAGCTCGACTTGGTCGCCGTCGAGGAACTGGCGTGCGGAGCGATGGAGAACTTCGGGGCGATCTGCTTCCGGGACATGCGGCTTCTGCTCGACGAATCCTCGACCGCGCTCGATCGGGAGCAGACGTTCGCGACGATCTCACACGAGATCGCCCACCAGTGGTTCGGCAACCTGGTGACGCTCAGCGACTGGAATGAGATCTGGCTGAACGAGAGCTTCGCCTCGTTCCTCGCACCAAAGATCGCGGAGCAGGTCGACCCGGATTTCCCGGGCCGCTCGGCGTTCATCCTCCACGTCGCCGGGATGGCGGCCGCGCTCGAGGGAGACTCCCTCCGGTCGACCCACCCGGTTCGGGCCGCCGTCTCGAGCCCGGACGAGATCAACCAGATCTTCGACGAGATCAGCTACGGCAAGGGCTCGGCGGTGCTCGCGATGCTCGAGGGATACCTCGGGGCCGAGCGGTTTCGCCTCGGCGTCTCGCGGTACCTCTCGCGCCACGCGGGCGGGAACGCCCGGACGACCGACCTCTGGGGGGCGCTCACGGAGACGAGCGGGGAGCCGGTCGCGACGATGCTCGACCCGTGGCTCGACCGCCCCGGGCTCCCCGTCGTCCGCGCCGCCGCCGACGGCGATCGCCTCCGGCTCACGCAGGGCCGGTTCGCGTACGACGGACCGTTCGAGGCGACCACCTGGCCGATCCCCCTCGTGACCGACATCGGTGGAGTCCGCAGCCGCCACCGATTCGAGGGACCGGCGCTGGACCTGCCGCTCCCGCCCCGGACCGTGGTCCACCTGAATCCGGGCGCGGTCGGGTTCTACCGGGTCCGCTACGACGACACCTTGCTCGAACGCCTCCGGCCGACCCTCCCGACCCGCCCCGCGGCGGACCGATGGATCGTGCTGGAGGACCTCGCCGCCCTGCTGACCGCCGGGGCGGTCGAATGGCCAACGTTCGAGTCGGTCGCCCGGACGGTCGTGGACGCGCGCGAGCGGCTCGTCATCGACAGCCTCGTCCACCGGCTCGAGACCGCCGCCCTCTGCTTCCCCGATCGCGGTCGCGCGTTCGACCTCGCTCGCGAGGTCCTCGAGCGCCAGTCGCGGCGGCTCGGCCTGTCGCATCGGGAGGGCGAGCCGTCGGGGGACGCCGTCGCCCGGGAGATGGTGCAGGCGGTGCGGGTCCGGGTCGACGGGGCGTTCGCCCGGGAACTCGCCGACCGCTTCCCGGCGCTCGACCCGCTCGAGCCGGAGCTGCGGACCCCGGTGGCGATCGCCCACGCCCGAGTCGGGGGGGCGGCGACCTATCGCACCCTGCGGACCGAGTTGGCCCGAGCGCGGTCCGAGGCGGACGCCGTCCGCCTCGAGCGAGCTCTGGTCTGGACCCGCGACCCGGCGCTCGTCGGCGAGACGTTGGACCTGGCGCTGACCGGCGGGATCAACCGGGGGCATGTCCCGGCGGTGATCGTGCACGCCGCGGCGAACCCCGAGGGGCGCGCGACGACGGCGCGGTGGTTGGACGGGAACCTGCCTCGCCTCAACGAGCTGTTCCGCGGGACCGGCTTCCTCTCGTTCCTCCTCGAGCGCGCTCTCCCGCTGGTCGGCCTCGGGCGTTCGGAGGAGGTTCGGGAGTACTTCCGGACGCACTCGTTCCCGGAAGGAACCCAGGGCGTCGCGAAGGGGCTCGAGCGGCTCGCCATCCTGGAGTCGCTCGGGCGCCGACTCCCGGCCGGCTGACCCGTCAGCGACGCAGCGCCCGGGCGGGAGCCGCCCGCGTCGGCGTCGGATGGGTGCGGGGCGGGTCCTCGGTCGACCAGATGTACCAGGTCCCCCGGGCCTGGCTCAGGCGGCGGCCGTCGGCCCCGGTCAGGTTCCCCTCGGCGAACGCGATGTGGCGGCCCCGGCGGAGGACCTCGCCGCGGGCGGTCAGCGTGTCGCCTTCGCGCGCCGCGCGCAGGAATTCGACATAGAGGCTCGTCGTGGCCGTCGTCTCGGACTCGGTCAGCAGCGACACGACCGAGGCGCCCATCGCCGTGTCGAGGATGGTCGCGTACACCCCGCCGTGGACCACCCCGTTGATGTTGAGATGCCGGCGCTCCACCCGGCCCGTCACCGTGCAGACCCCGCGATGGCTCCGGGTGGGGTCGATCGCGAAGCCGACCTCCTGGTGGAACCCCCCGCGGCGGGCGGCGGCCAGCAGGTCCGGGATCGGTCGCATCGGCCGCGGCTCGGGCGCCGCGGGGGACCGTCGGGACGGCACGCCGTCCCGAGCGGGGCGTGGCGGATAAGTACTGCGCGCTCCCGTCCCACGGTGTGTCGCGGCCGACGCGCGCCTCTCGGTCGGCCACGTACGAGGCGCCCCCGAACATCGCGCTCGTCAAGTACTGGGGCGTCCGGGACCCGACCCGGGCCCTCCCGTTCAACTCGTCCCTCTCCGTGACGCTCGAGCGGTTCCGCTCGCGCACGACGGTGCGATTCGACCCGGCGCTTCGGGACGACGTCGTCGACCTGAACGGGGCTCCCGCGACCGGCGGGCCTCGGGACGGAGTGGTCCGATTCCTCGACCGGGTTCGGGACGCGAGCGGCGTCCCGGACCGAGCGTCCGTGGCCTCGGCCAACAACTTCCCGACGGCGAGCGGCCTCGCGTCGAGCGCGAGCGGGTTCGCGGCCCTCGCCGGGGCGGCCAGCGCGGCCGCCGGGTGGCGGCTCTCTCCCCGAGCCCTGTCGCAGCTCGCTCGGTTCGGCTCGGGGAGCGCCTCGCGCTCGATCTTCGGCGGGTTCGTGGAGTGGCGGGCGGGCACGCGGTCCGACGGCTCCGACTGCTACGCGCGGCCGGTCTTCCCGCCCGACCACTGGCCCGAACTCCGCGACGTCGTCGTCTTCGTCGCCCACGCGCCGACGAAGGAGGTTCGCTCCGCGGACGCGATGCAGACGACCGTCCGGACGAGCACGGAGTATCCGCGGCGCCTCCGGGAGATCCCGGCGCGCCTGCGCGCGATGGAGCGGGCGATCGGGGCGCGGGACGCGCCCCGGCTGTTCCCCCTGATCATGGAGGAGTGCGACAGCTTCCGCTCCGTCTGCGAGACCTCGCGACCGTCGCTCGACTACCTGACCGCCACCTCCCGGGCGGTCCTCGCGGAGGTGCGCGCCGCCAACCGCGAGGCCGACCGGCCGGTCGCCGCCTACACCCACGACGCCGGCGCCCACGTGCACGTCTTCACGCTCGCCCGCCACCTGCCGTCCGTCCGCCGGCGGCTCGCGCGGGTGGCGGGCGTCGACCGGACCCTCGTCGTCCGGCCCGGACCCGGAGCCCACCCGGTGGGGGGGACGGCGCCCCCGCGCCCTCCGCGGCGGTCGCGGTGACCTCGGGGGGTCGGACGGTGGCGGCCCGGCCGGAGC